>DVLR01000015.1 GCA_018715425.1 Candidatus Merdenecus merdavium | reverse complement strand
TTTTCAATTCTATAATCTTTTAGTGAAGATAATTTTTTTAATAAAAATTTATGTTTTAATAGTATATCTTCTCTATTTTGATAAATTAGGAATTGCACTATATTCAAAAAAGTATCATAAATATCATATATTGAATGCACTTGCTCTATTCTTAATATATGATCAATTCTTTCTATTTCAGGATAAACACCTGAAATCTTGTAGGTTAAATATGTTAATAGTGCTTCATTCTTTTTAAATCCTCTATGAGCAACAACTGATTTCTCAACGTCTTCTATAAATTTTAAAAAATTAGTTTTTACCTCATTACGCCCACTTATAAAAAATGTCAAATATGATAATAAGCCCGTCTTAAAAATTTTTCTCAACGAATTAGTATATTTTTTCTGCTCGACCAAACCATTTGCAACTTGTTCTAGACCTATCATTAATTGTATAGACCAAATTGATGCTCCATTTTTTTGCTCAAATAGATTTAAATCATCTATAGCTTCTTTGTAATTACCCAAATACACTTTCTTTTCGAGATCAATCATAAAGTCATAAAATTCATTAATTTTTTGACTTTCCGCATTAATTCTTTCGATTATCCAAGCTATTTCTTTTTCTAAAGTGACTGCCGGAATTTTCTTAAAAAGGCCTGCTACATCGATATAAGACTTCTTTTTATAACGTTCTGCATCTTTAACTTGACTATGAACTTGCTCATTTGTCCATTCTATAAAGCGACCAAAATCTTTTTCATCCAATTCGGCTCTAGCTAACAGGTAGATTTCACTGATACCTCTTTTCAGTGCTTCATTGGATTTATCTAAAGATTTTCCATCAAAGACTTTCTGATTTTTTCTCTGAGAAATAATTCCACGAATTTTATTTTGATATTTCAGAAAGCTTTGATCGCCATGCATTGATTATCCCCCTAATTTTTAAATATTAGTTATTTCATTATGGTAACAATTTTTTGGGATCTATCTCTAGTGCTTTTGCAATCTCATATATTTTTTCAAGTGTAATATTTACTTCACCACGCTCAATCCTCCCCATATAACTTCTGTCTATATTACAAAGTAATGCCAATTTTTCTTGAGAAATTTTCTTTAGTTTTCTTTGTTCTCGAACTCTCAAACCAAATAAAACCGTAAGTTCTGACATTTAAGCGATCAACTGTTCAAAAAACAGAACTATCACCAATTGAGGACTATATATCCACGGACTATAATCTGCATTTGTAATTTATGAATTAACTTTTATGCAATTCTCTCAAATGCCACTTTTAGATGTATTTTTACCAGTTATCCAAGAAAATACTGTAAAAAATTGGACGTCGAATGATTTTTGGCTAAAAATCAGATTACCTGAGAAAGACCGTAATCGCTTTAATCGACAAAAAATGTATCGAATACTTCGGAAACTTGTTGAATCTGGTTTTTTAGAAAAGAAAGTAAATTATAGTAATCATAGGTTATCTCGTTTTTATGAAACCGAAAAAACTAACGAACTTAGATGTTTTAGTGAATCAAAAATTGATTTATCAAACATGGTTTTAGAAGAAAATAAGATTCACGCCGAAATTACTTTTTTAGAAAAACAAACTGAAAAATATTTCCATTTAGAAAAAAATTTCCCTAGTTTTTCTCATCAAATATCAGATGAGAAAAATAAGTGCTTAAGCAAAATTATAGAGCTTAAAGCTTATAGATCTGCTTTAAAAAGTGTTATTGAAGCAATTTAAATCTTTTGAGAGCCTTATAGGCTCTCTTTCTAGGAGTTTTATTTACCAATGGCTCATTCAGTTTTTCTATACTAATTCCATATTTATAAGCATTGTATTGCCAAACAACAAACTGCTCTAAAAGCATTGAATTTTCTTTTTCTAACCGTTGCGTTTTACTTTCTAAAGTATCAATCCTTTCTTGAGCTATTTTTAGGCTCGCCGGCACTTTTGCTTTTGCCCTAGATATTATCAATCTAGCGGCAGGAGACTTCTTTGCCAGATCAAAAGCATTTTTAATTCTGGTGTACTTTTGCAATGTTTGCCTTGTCGGTGCTGGTATTAGCTCTAATTGTTGTTCAATTGCATTACAGAGCTTATCCCAAGTTAATTTATCGTTTGGAGACCAGTAATCAAGAATTTCTACTATTCTTTCAATATCTTTATCAGTTAAATGATGCACCATATTAGATCCATAAGTCTGCAAGTATAGTATCTGATTTGATTCCTATTTTTTCAGTGTTCTGACGTTGAAGATTTTCAATCACAGGAATACGCTTAAGACCTGCCTTTTGATACGCTAAATCAAGATGTGTGACATCTTCAGAAGGAGGGAGACTCAAAGGCGTGCCATCAGAAACGTTTGGATCATTTAGTAGTGCAATCATCTGTTCACAACGTTTGATCGTAAGTTCTCTCGTCTCCAACCATAGCGTTGCACCAGTAACATTCTTACTAACTGCCTCCTTATCCTTTGCCCATAAAATTTTTTCTTTTCTAAGCCGATCATGAAGCCTTTTTTTCTTTTCTGCATCCCCCTTGATACAGACATGTTCCGTACAATTAAGACAGTTCCGATACTTTAGGCAGGGTTCATCGATATAAGAGTGCGTACAAAGACCAAATTCAGTTGTATGCATCGACAACGTTGTCCTAGTATTTAGCTCTTGTAGAGTTCGAGGTGTAGCAATTTGAAAATTATATCCATTACTACCTTCAACTTTAGCCACCTCATTCTTTTGCATTTCTACCAATGCATAGTTTCGCTCTTCAACAGTCGTATGGTCATAGACACTATTCTGCTTAATATCTGCACGCCCCGACCATTTAGCCAGCAAAATACTATCCATCCCATTAGTATTTGCTATCGTATTGAGTAGATGACGGAATTGATGGCTTGAAACACTATAGTCTCCATATCCCCATCTCTGAAAAATCGACTTAATATTCGAAAATTCATCTTTGCCTCTCAATTTCTTTTTTGTCGGAGATAAATCCTCATTCAGAGTATCAATAATAGGCATCCAGAGCTCAGTAATAACTGTTGGCTTTTGGGTACTAAATTGATTTGCAAAGAAGCAGAAAAGAGCCTCAGACCATTTTATTTTTATTCCAGCACCCACTTGAAATGGCACATAAGGGAATCCTTCAG
>DVLR01000014.1 GCA_018715425.1 Candidatus Merdenecus merdavium | reverse complement strand
TTCGTCTTTTTATTATGTATATAAAGTCTTGCATTATCGTAGATATCATAACATATTTTCATGGATTCAATGATTAACCTGCTAATATCTTTATAGAAGACTGTACATACAGCAATTAATGTCCCAATATGTAACATCACATCAAATAATAAATCCGTTCCTGTTTCAATGTGAAATAAATTCTGAAAAATTGCTAAATGTCCAGAGCTACTGACTGGTAGGAACTCTGTGATTCCCTGTATAATTCCCATAATGATTGCTTGTAAAACTGACATCTGTTCCCTCCTTCGTATTCTTTACAATACAGGACCCACAATCATGGGATTCCTCATGATTATGGGTATGTTTTTTATCTTAAGTTTGTTTTTATCGTGTACGTTTTCCTTTATCTATTAACAGGTGTATTATATCATAATATAATTTGATATACAAATATAAAAATCACCTCTGAAACATACTTACTTCTCTTTTTTCTCTTCTATCATTGTATAGAGATGGGCCATAGCCTCCTTAATTCCTCCTACTTCATTGATTAATCCCTCTGTTACAGATTCTTTCCCAATTAAAATAGAACCTACATCTTTGGCAAGGGTATCCGTATCTAACATAAGTTGTCTTAACCGTTCCGCCTTCATAGTAGAGCTACGGATAATAAAGTCTACGATTCGATCTTGTATTTTTTCAAAGTATTTATAGGTTTGAGAGACACCGATCACAGTTCCACTCATTCTTACTGGATGAATAATCATAGTTGCACTTGGTACAATAAAGGAATAATCTGCAGAAACAGCTAGTGGCACACCGATGGAATGACTCCCTCCTAGTACTAAAGAAACCGTTGGCTTACTTAGTGATGAGATCATTTCTGCAATTGCTAGACCTGCTTCTACATCTCCACCAACTGTATTTAATAAAATCAAAACTCCGTCAATATCCTTGCTATCTTCTATTGCAGCAAGCTGAGGCAAAACATGTTCATACTTTGTAGTTTTCGTATGATTTGGTAAACATTCGTGGCCTTCAATCTCTCCTATAATAGAGATTAAATGAATCTTATGTTCTCTATCATTATTATCCAATGTTAATTGTCCAAATTCTTTCACTTGTTCCCCTTGGGTTTCTTCCTTTTTTAATTCTTCGTTCTTTTTTTCATTGGATTTATCTGCCATACTACATCTCCTTTTCAGATAATTTTAACTCTAAAAGCTAATAAGTAGTATGTTCAGAAATGAAGTATTCATTCATCTTTATCAAGTTTTATGTTTGCTAACGCTGAGGCAAAGGCATTATTAATGGGCTCTGCAGCTTCTTTTTTTTGTTTCTTCATATAATTAGCCACATCCTTTTTTGTTACATCTTTCCCTTCCTTTTTTCTTCTTTCTTGAAACTTATCCATCTTTTCTTTATGACCACAAGAACAAATAAAAGTACTTGCTTCTCCACTACCTATGATTTCCATCCTTTTATGACATACAGGACATCTAGCATTAGACGTTCTAGATATGGTTTGGCGATACCCACATTCTCTATCTTGACATACTAACATCCTACTATTTTTCCCTTTTACCTCTAAAAGTTTTTTCCCACAATCTGGACATATCTTATTGGTTAAATTATCATGTTTAAATATGCCTGTTGAGGTTTTGATTTCCTTTATTAAATCCATAGAATAGGATTGAATATCGGTCATAAAGGTATTTCTGTCTAAGTTCCCATTTGCTATTCTAGAAAGATTCGTTTCCCAATGGGCTGTTAATTCTGGTTTCTTTAAGTCTTCTGGGACTAATTCTAATAGTTGTCTAGCTTTCCCTGTGGTATAGATATCCTTTCCTTTTTTTTCTAGAAGAAAGGAGGAAAAAAGTTTTTCGATAATATCTGCTCTCGTTGCCACAGTACCCAGACCACCTGTTTCATGTAAGGTTTTTGCAGCATTTTTATCATGGGTTGTCATATACTGTGTTGGATTCTCCATGGCCGATAGTAAAGTAGCTTCATTAAAGGGTTTAGGAGGAGTCGTTTTCCCTGATGTTTGTTTTAAAAGAATAGATAAAATTTCCTCGCCCTTTTCCATGTTTGGTAAGGATTGATCTTTTACTTCTTCCTCATCATCACTTCCTTCATCCATTCCATCATAAACTTCTTTAAATCCCTGTTTGATAACGACCTTTCCTCTTGCAGTAAATATTTCTTTTCCTATGGTAGCCGTTAAAATAGTTTGCTCATATTCAAAAGGTGGCAATAATACGGATAAAAAACGTTTGATCACCAGATCATAAATTCTTCTTTCTTCTTTAGACATTTTATCTAATTGAACAAACTCCTCCGTGGGAATGATGGCATGATGATCAGACACTTTTGCATTGTTTACAAAAGCTGGTTTTCCTTTTATTGTTTGAATACTTAGGCGGCTAGCAATTTTCTTATATGGCCCTACTGCACAAGCTTTTAATCTCTCTTGTAATGTTGGTATCACATCATCACTTAAGTATCTAGAGTCTGTACGTGGATAAGTTAAGACTTTATGATGCTCATAAAGTCTTTGCATAATATCTAAGGTTTCCTTGGCTGAATACTGAAATCGTTTATTCGCATCTCTTTGCAGTTCTGTTAAATTATAAAGGGCTGGTGCATAGCTTTTCTTCTTCTGCTTTTCAATATTTTTTATGATTAAAGGTTTTTTTGACAATTCAGAAAATATCCTATCAACTTTTTGTTTATCAAATGATCGGACACTCTTGCTTCTTTCTTCTTGCCAAGTAAATAGAATTCCTCTACCTAGAGCCGTCAAACCGAAATAAGGCTTGGGAATAAAATCTTTTATCTCCTTTTCCCTAGCAGCAATCATAGCCAAGGTAGGTGTTTGTACACGTCCACATGATAATTGAGCATTAAACTTACAGGTCAAAGCCCTTGATGCATTCATGCCAACCAACCAATCAGCCTCTGCTCTTGAAAGTGCAGCCATATATAGGTTATCGTATTCCTTCGATGGCTTTAGTTTCTTAAATCCTTCAGTAATAGCTTTATCTGTCACAGAAGATATCCAAAGCCTTTTCATGGGCTTTACATTTCTAGCTTCTTCTAAAATTAATCTAGCAACTAGTTCACCTTCTCTTCCTGCATCTGTTGCAATGATAATTTCATGAATATCTTTTCTGTGAATCAACCTCTTTACAGCACCATACTGTTTACTGGTTTGTTTTAAAACCTCAAACTTCATTTTTTTAGGGATGATGGGCAAATCCTCCATCTTCCATTCTTTATACTTCATATCATACTTTTCTGGGGGGGCTAAGGATACTAAATGGCCTAAGCCCCAAGTAACTACGTATTTGCTTCCTTCTATACTAGTAGGTGATTTTTGATTACATTTCAAAACTCTAGCAATATCTCTCCCTACTGATGGTTTTTCTGCAATAACAAGTGATTTCATCATTTCCTCATTTCTACTTTTATAAAAGGATAGAAAAATGTTGTACTCCGTCTATTTATAATAGCTTATACAACACTTCCTATCCTTATTCTTTTATATCAATAACTCCATTATTTGTATCTGGTTTTTATTATACAGTAGCCAATGCTTGCTTTAGATCATCAATAATATCATGAATGTTTTCAATTCCTACAGACAAACGGATCATTCCAGGAGAGACTCCTGCATCTTTTAATTGTTGATCGTTCATCTGCCTATGTGTATGACTGGCTGGATGAAGAACAGATGTTCTAGCATCTGCAACGTGAGTGACAATGGCTGCTAATTTTAATGAGTCCATAAACTGGATAGCTGCTTTTCTTCCAGCTTTTAATTCAAAAGACAAAACTCCACAAGTTCCTTTTGGCATATATTTTTTACCTAATTCATAGTATGGATCTTCCTCTAACATAGCACAGTTTACGTGACTTACTTTTTCATGATCACGAAGAAAAGCCGCTACTGCCTTTGCATTTGAACAGTGACGTTCTACACGAAGGAACAAGGTCTCTAGGCCTATATTCAGTAAAAAGGAATTGTTCGGAGAGGGAATAGCGCCTAAATCTCTCATCAGCTGTACTGTTGCTTTAGTGATATAAGCACCTTTTCCGAAACGCTCTGTATAAATAACGCCGTGGTAAGAATCATCAGGAGTGGTTAGGCCATGGAATTTATCTCCGTAAGCATCCCAATGAAAGTTTCCGCTATCTACAATGCAACCGCCTACTACAGTAGCATGGCCATCCATATATTTCGTAGTAGAATGGACAACAATATCTGCTCCCCATTCTATAGGTCTACAATTGACTGGTGTTGCAAAGGTATTATCCACAACGAGAGGTACTTCATTCTTGTGAGCAATGGTTGCAATTTTTTCAATATCTAACACAACCAAAGCGGGATTTGCAATGGTTTCTGCAAACATTAACTTCGTATTTTTTTGAAAAGCCTTTTGAATCCTTTCAGCCTCATCATCAGGATTGATAAATGTACACTCAATCCCTAACTTCTTCAATGTGACAGAAAAAAGATTATAAGTACCACCATATATTGCAGAAGAACAAACAATATGATCTCCAGATTCACAAATATTAAAAATTGCATAAAACAATGCAGCTTGCCCTGAGGCCGTGAGCATACCAGCTACTCCACCTTCAAGATCCGTAATTTTACTGGCTACAGCGTCATTGGTGGGGTTTTGTAATCGGCTATAAAAATATCCGCTATCCTCTAAGGCAAAAAGCTTACCCATCTCATCTGTATTATCATATTTAAAAGTAGTGCTTTGATAAATTGGTACTACTCTAGGTTCTCCTTTTTTAGGCTCCCAACCAGATTGAATACATTTGGTTTCAATTCTATAATCTCCCATCCCTTAAGTCTCCATTCTTTTCTTCTATTGTATGTATGATAATACAAATTCTGCTTGCAGATTTCGTACCATTTCCTGATATAGATCTTTGGATTTTTCCAATTCGTTTTGTTCGATTAAAAAAATACAAGGAGTAATATATTTATTTAGTATCTTAGTATATATTTCTTTTGCATTGGATCGCATGGAAATTCTTTTAACAATGGTTGGAGCGATGTCATAATACTCCTCTACAAGTTGTTTCCCCATTTCATCTTTCAATAAATATTCATCACGATAAGATCTTAATACATTTAACTCATGGCAATCATCTGGTTTTCCAGTTTGATCACAGACTGCAGTGGTAATATAACAAAGCTTTTTGCGGAAACCTCCTGCTATATTTTCGTAAGTAGATTTTCGTAGATTGGTTTTCGGAAATTCCTTTTTCCACTCTATCAGTACTTGATCAGCAAGTAGATCAAAAGATTCTCCAGACATTTCCAAGATAGCAGGTATCACATAAACAACAAGGATCATGTTAGCATCCATGATTTTTTGTTCTTTTTGTCTTTCTTTAGGTAAAGCCTTTACTTCTTCTACACTTTCTGAAATAATTAATTTTGCAACATCCTGTAGAAGAGTTTCTTTTTCTTCTGAAATGATATAGGCATGATGAAAAGCCTCCAAAGCTTGTTTATATTGATCTAGATAATTTGAAAAAGCTGTTTCATACGTATTTTTTTTAAAATCCTTCATTCCATTTTTTATTCCTGTTACCATAGTGGGTAATCCCATTTTTGCAGTTTCATAATATTTTAAGAAGGCTGCATGATTAAATTCTTTCATATCCTCTTTGCCAGATTCAATTGCAGCCTTTGCTGCAATTTCTTTGCCGCAGTACATACAAATAATACTCTCTCTATCCGATGGAATCTGCAACTTTCCTTGACATTTAGGACATTTCCCTTCTGTAAACTCCATTATATTCCTCCATAAGGACTACGTATTAAAGTCCTATACCTTTTCTTAATGCTTCTGTGATAACACTCTTTTTTTGTTTATCTTATTCTTCCCAATTATGATATACATTTTGGACATCATCATCAGCATCTAAAAGATCTAATGTTTTTTGTAATCCTTTTATAGCAGCCTCATCGGTCAGATTGACCCATGTTTGAGGAATCATGGTTACTTCTGCATCTGCCATTTTAATACCTTCTTCTTCTAATGTATTACGAACTTGACTAAAGGCATCTGGATCCGTAATAATCTCATAACTATCCTCTTCTTCGTGAAAATCTTCGGCTCCTGCTTCTAAAGCTATCATCATAAGATCATCAGCATCCATCTGGGATTCTTCTTTATCAATAATGATCTGACCCTTTTTATCAAACATAAAGGACACACATCCTGGTGTTCCTATATTTCCGTTTCCTTTGGTAAAAGCACTTCTTACGTTTCCAGCAGTACGGTTTTTGTTATCTGTTAAAGCATCAACGATAATTGCAATTCCATTAGGTCCATATCCTTCATATGTAATCAATTCATACTGAACGGATCCTAAATCCCCAGCCGCTTTCTTAATTCCACGATCAATGGTATCGTTTGGCATATTATTGGCTTTTGCTTTTGCAATCACATCTTTTAACTTGCTATTATTGGCTGGATCAGGTCCACCCTCTTTCACTGCTACAGCTATTTCTCGACCAATGATGGTAAAGATTTTCCCTTTTGCAGCGTCATTTTTTTCCTTTTTATGTTTTATATTGGCAAACTTTGAATGTCCAGACATTTTTCTTCCTCTTTTCTCATGTATTAATCCTGATTCTCTAATTTACTATACACTTTTTCTTCTAGTTTTTCAACACGAACCTTTTGGATCATGTTGCCTTTGACAGATAAAATCTTATAGACAACCCCATCTTCTACGACTTCACATCGTTCGTCCTCTGAAGGAATCCGATCTAAAATAGAGATCAAATACCCATTTAGAATCCCAAATTCATCGTCATCAATAGAGATATTTAAGGTATCTTCCACATCTTCTAAAGGAGTTAAACCATCCATAATATAGATCTTTTCTCCAATGGGAATAATATAATTTTCTACTTCATCATACTCATCAAAAATATTTCCGACAATTTCCTCTATGATGTCTTCCATCGATATGATTCCACTCGTTTGTCCATATTCATCGATTGCTACAATCATTTGAACCTTTTCAGCTCTCATTGTCTGGAAGAGTAAATCTATCTTTCTGGACTCAGGAATATAAATCGCAGGTCTTATTAATCCTTGAATCTCTTCTAATGTTTTTCCTTTATTGTCTTGAGTCATAAAAGACTTCATTAAATCTTTCAAATATATAATCCCCACAATGTTATCGATGGTTTCATCATAAACAGGAAACCTGGAATAAATACTATTAATCACGAAATCCACAGCAAATTCTATGGTTTGATGAATTTCGATTCCAACAATGTTTTTTCTATGGTTCATAATATCTTCTGCTTGGGTATTAGAGAACTCCATAATGTTTTGAATCATCTCTGCTTCACTTTCCAACAATACTCCTCTTTCATGACCTTCATTTACTATGGAGATAATTTCTTCTTCTGTTACATCTTCAAGGTTATCATCCGAAGACATTCCAAACATTTTTAAAATACCATTGGCAATGGCTCCTATCACATATGTAAATGGCTTTAACATTATGGTCATAACATAAACAAAATTCACTTGACTATAAGCCCACTTCGTACTTCTTTTACTAGCGATCTTCTTAGGGATAAAAATACCAAAATCTACAATGATAATTAACAGTATCACAATCACAAAGATCCTGCAGATATTATATATAAATATAAAATCTAGTGTCTTTATCCTAGGAAGCTTGATCACTGCCTTTGCTAAGCTAGATGTAAATACAGGCACTTGGATATGCCCAAGCATGAAACTTATAAAAGTACTTAGAACTTGAATCGTACTAATTAAACCATTTGGTTCATCCTTTAATTGTAACAATAATTGTGTCTTCTTATCCTTACCTTCTATTTCTTTTTCAAGATCTTTTCGATTGATTAACTGCACTGCTGTTCCGAAACTATAAAAAAGTGCTTCCACAATCACAAATATAATGAAAACCGCAAATGCTATACTCGATTTTCCTCCTTCGTCCATTCCTTTTACTCCTTCTTCTCTTCACATGATAATGACATCTGTGAAAACCAATTTATAAAAATAGATCTTTTTCCTATTCAAAGTCAAGCTTATGTATCCAGCTCCAAACTAATAAGCAACGCCTTCTCGACTTTCTTTAAAATTTCTGAATCTAAATGGCAAACCTTATCCTTTAATCTTTTCTTATCTATGGTCCTAAGCTGCTCCAAAAGGATTACTGAATCCTTTACTATTTCATATTTATTGGCATCTATTTCTACATGTGTAGGTAATTTAGCTTTATTCATCTTTGATGTAATCGCTGCACAGATGACTGTAGGACTATGTTTGTTTCCTACATCATTTTGTATGATCAATACAGGTCTAATTCCGCCCTGCTCCGACCCGATAACAGGTCGCAAGTCCGCATAAAAAATATCGCCTCTCTTAATTATCACGCATTTCACACTCCGATTCATATGTTCTCGTAATCATAAAAATACCATAAGTAAATATTTCTATGATTATAGTATTTCCATATTCCTCTGGTGTATACGATAGGGTCTTTATATTTCTTCGACCTTATTCTCCAAAATAATCCTTACACTCTACAACTTCTCCATTTCTTAAATAACATCTTGGAATCCTTTTACTAAGATCACAGACAAATTCATAATGAAATCTTCCAGATAACTCCCCTAACGTTTCTATGCTCAGTATTTCTTCTCCATCCTGACCAGCTAAAGTAACGGAATCATTGATCTTCACATCTTCGATATGAGTTACATCGACCATGAATTGATCCATGCAAACCCTTCCAAGGATTGGGGCCTTCTGGCCATGAATCAATACCCAGCCTTTAGAAGAAAGGCTTCTTGGGTATCCATCCCCATATCCTACCGGTATCGTAGCGACTTTTGTAGGCGATTTGGTGACATAAGTACCACCGTAACTAATCTCTACGCCAGCCTCTAAATCTTTGACAAATACCACTTGACTTTTTAAAGAAAGAGCTGGCTTTAAAGAAATGGATAAACGATCTACTTCATCGGATGGATAAATGCCATAGGTGATAATTCCACCGCGAACCAAATCCATATGAGCTTCAGGTACATCTAGTGCTGCTGCACTGTTAGAACAGTGCTTAAGTGGAATATGAATACCACGTTCTTCTAATTTCTTTATGAAATTCGTAAAGCAATGTTGCTGTATTGTTGTTCTTTTTTTATCTTTTTCATCTGCAGTAGCAAAATGTGTAAAAATCCCTTCTAATTGTAATTCTGGCATTTTTGTTATCTTTTGAATAATGTCAATGCTTTCTTCTTTATCTAAAAAACCAATACGTGACATACCTGTGTCCACTGCAATTTGTATCTTTACAGGTAAATGTACTTTTCTTGCAGCTTTTGAAAAATTCTCTGCCATTTGATAAGTAAATACTGTAGGCTGCAGGTTCCATTTTACGATATTCTCATAATCCTCATAAAAGGTATAATCCAATATATGAATGGGTTTGGTGATTCCATGTTTTCTTAAGCTGATTCCCTCTTCGACGGTAGCTACACCAAATCCCCAGATATATTCTAACGATTCCACGGCTTTTGCAATAGGAACGGCTCCATGACCATAACCATCCGCTTTTAATACGTACATAATTTTTGATTTTTTCTGTA
>DVLR01000013.1 GCA_018715425.1 Candidatus Merdenecus merdavium | reverse complement strand
CTGGTGCAGAAGAAATCTCTTCTTTATACATGGTTTGAATCGAGTCAATCACCACAACCTTTGGCATCAGCCTTTGTATTACTTCTGATATGGTATCTAAATTCGTTTCGCAAAGTAACCGCAAACTCTCTGTAAATTCTCCGATCCTCTTTGCCCGTAATTTAATCTGTTTTAAAGATTCCTCTCCCGAGATATACAAAACATCTAAATCCTGATCCGATAAATTCTTGCATACTTGAAGAAGCAAGGTAGACTTTCCAATTCCTGGATCTCCACCCACTAATATAAGAGATCCTTGTACGATTCCACCTCCTAAAACTCGATCCAACTCCTCAATCTTTGTGTCGATTCGATCATCTTCTTCTGTAGTGATCTTAGAAAGAGTCATAGGCTCTGGTCTTGATGACTCCTTTTTTATTCCTTTACCTACAGATTTTTTATCAACAAGTTCTTCTACAAATGTATTCCATTCCTTACATCCTGGGCATTTTCCCATCCATTTGGTAGATTCATGTCCACAATTTTGACAGAAATACACCGTTGTCTTACCTTTTACCATGAAAACTCCCCTCTATAAATAAGTAATTGCAAAATAATAAGAAATAACATTCAAGATTCTCATAGGTTTGCAATCTTCAAACCATGAGTAGTTAAAAGGAAAGGGGGTGCCTAAGCCTCCCCTTTCCTTTTGACATTGAATCATCCGCAATGCGTACCAGCAGTCTTTTAGTTACAGCTTAACAATTCGTACTTTTACGCCTTCACAATTACAATTTCCTAATTCAACACTCAATACTAATTTACCACCTAGATTTGTTTTCATGGTACCGATGTTGATATCATCTGTATAAACTTTATACTCTTTTTCCTCTTCTAACTCTAAAATGACTTGGGCATCCTCTGGCCCATTTACTGAAAAAGTTACTTCCATGTCTGTTTTATTAAAATTAGTAACTGAAGTACCAGGAACAGATTCATAAACGAAAAGACTATTCTTTTCCAATTTAGTGATCTCTTTAAACGTTTTCACTTTATATAGATCCCCGTTGAATTCAAAATCTTCCAATTTCGATTTGTTTTCTAACTCATAATTTCCAAAACTAATCGTCCCATTGTCTTCTATACGTATTAGCTCTTTTACTACTGACATGTGTGATGCCCTCCTAAACTTTTCTGTTAATTTGTTCTCCCCTGTATATGGATTATACGGATCTATTTCTTGTCCTCATTATATAATAAATCAGTCGAATAAGCTAGTTATTTATCATCGTTTACGTAAAATTTTATTTCTTTATTCGACACACCAATTTTCACAGTATCTCCTGAATGGATCTTACCATCTAAGATCTCTTCTGCCATTTGATCCTCAATCTTACTTTGAATCGCACGTTTTAAAGGCCTTGCACCGTATTTTTCGTCATATCCTACTTCAAAAATGTAATTTTTAACAGAATCTCTAATGACAAACTCAATGTTCATTTGCTCTTTGCAACGTTTCACAAATTCCTTTAACATAATGGTTACTATCTTCTTGATGTCTGTTTTTGTCAGAGAATGGAATACAATGATTTCATCAATACGATTGATAAACTCTGGTTTAAACATTCTTTTTACTTCGTCCATGACTCCTGATTTCATATGATCGTACGTTGCTTTTTCATCCTCTGTAACCCCAAAGCCTAAATGTTTTGGCGACATAATCGATGCTGCACCAGCATTAGAAGTCATGATTAAGATTGTGTTTTTAAAGTCTACCTTACGCCCTCTGGAATCGGTAATATGCCCATCATCTAAAACTTGTAATAAAATATTAAAAACATCAGGATGAGCTTTTTCTATCTCGTCAAATAAGATAACGGAATAGGGATGACGTCTTACTTTTTCACTTAGCTGTCCTCCTTCTTCATACCCAACATATCCTGGAGGTGATCCAATAAGTTTGGAAACACTATGTTTTTCCATGTATTCTGACATATCAACACGGATCATAGCCGATTCTTCGCCAAATACTGACTCTGCTAAAGCCTTTGATAGTTCCGTCTTACCTACACCTGTGGGGCCCAAAAATAAGAAGGAGCCAATTGGTCTATTAGGATCTTTTAGTCCCACTCTTCCTCTCTTTACTGCTTTTGCTACAGCAGAAACAGCCTCATTTTGACCTACCACTCGTTGATGTAAGGTTTTTTCAAGTCTCTTAAGCCTAGCAGATTCCGCCTCTTCCAGCTTACTTACTGGTATCTTCGTCCAATCTGAAACAACTTCTGCAATATGACTCTCTACTACCGTAAGGGTTTTTCCTTGGTTATTCTTCTGAAAACGTTTTAATAATCTTTCACGTTTATTTTCTAGATTTTCTTTTTCTTCTTTATATTCTGTAGCTAGGCTAAATTCTTGTTCTATTATGGATTTTTCTATGAAACCTTCTAGCTCTTGAATCCTTTTTTCTAACTCTTCAATATTTGCAGGCATTTTATAGCCTTTTAATTGTAGTTTTGCAGCTGCTTCATCCATAAGATCGATGGCTTTATCTGGAAGAAATCGATCATTAATGTATCTTTCTGATAGATTTGCTGCAGACTCTAATGCTTCGTCTGAGATAACCACACCATGGTGATCTTCGTACTTGGATCTTAAGCCTTTTAAAATCTCCACAGTATCTTCTATGGATGGTTCTTCCACTGTGATAGGTTGAAATCTTCTTTCTAAAGCAGCATCCTTTTCGATGTACTTACGATATTCTTCTATCGTAGTGGCCCCGATTAACTGGATCTCGCCTCTAGCTAAGGATGGTTTTAAGATGTTTGATGCATCGATGGCACCCTCGGCTCCCCCAGCACCTATGATGGTATGTAATTCATCTAAGAACAGCAATACATTTCCATCATCCATAACCTCTTTTAGTACCTTTTTGATTCTATCTTCAAACTCTCCTCGATATTTAGATCCTGCAACCATACCTGATAAATCTAAAGTCACTACCCTTTTATCTTGTAAGGATTTTGGAACTAAGCCTAAAACAATCCTTTGAGCCAACCCTTCTACTATTGCTGTCTTACCAACACCTGGCTCTCCAATTAAACATGGATTGTTTTTTGTTCTTCTACTTAGGATTTGCATAATACGATTGATTTGATCGTCTCGCCCTACAACAGGATCTAGCCCGCCTTCTCTTGCAATATTAGTCAAATCTCTGCTGTATTGATCTAAGGTTGTGGTAGCTACTGCTTTTTTGCTTACTGGCTTACCATTTTGAAAATCTTCTTTTACTAATCCTATATCTGCTCCAATAGCTTTTAGAAGATCCGTATACATTTTTTGAATATTTATCTTCATGGTATAAAGAACTCTCGTAGCTACACAACTTGCATCTCTGATAATCGCAATTAAAAGATGTTCTGTCCCGACCATCTTACTTGAAAATCTCAATGCTTCTTTTTTACTTTCTTCTATAATCTTAATAGCTCTTGGAGTATAATTTCTTTCTTTCGTTTGAACTGCTGTAGTATTGGGAGCAATTAATTTTTCTATTAATTCTATCAGATATTCTTTATCCACTCCACTTTCATGTAATACAATACCAGCCGCTCCTTCTGGTTCCATTAACAATCCAAGCAATATATGCTCTGATCCTACATAACCGTGACCTAAGTCTTTGGATATTTTTTTTGCAATACGCAAAGCTTCTTGGGCACTTGCCGTAAATTCCTGCTGCATTTATTTTCCTCCTGCTGATTATTCATATTCTTCAAAGATTTCATCTATTAATTCATGCACTTCATCCTTTGTGATATTTTTACATCTACCTTTAGCCAGCAATACACATAAATCTTTTTTCATTTCCTCCAACGTCGCCATCCTGTCTATATCTAAGGATATGATAGCACCTTTTCTTCTATCTATGGTAATAAAACCCTCCTGTTTTAATACAGAATAAGCCTTATTTACGGTATGCATATTGATGCCGATATTATCTGCAAGCTGTCTTACAGAAGGAAGTGCATCCCCTTCCTGTATCTTAGAAGTAGCAATGCCTAATATAATCTGATTTCTCAGTTGAATGTATAGAGCCTCATTGCTGCTAAAATCTATTTTAATAATCATTACATCACCTTTTCTATATATATGGCTATCATCGCTTTTATATTTACGCTTTCAGAAATAGCTAAATGTCTCTTTGTTATATACATAGTATAACAGTTAAAGAGGGATGTCAATAAAAAGATTCCTGCATATTTAAAACTTGTGGAATTTTATCAGCATGTGGAAGTCCTATGTCTTAAATTTACATTTGTAAATTACTATTGAAGCAATTTTTTTTATCATCATAAGAATTGTATCAATTATGTAAAATTATTGTATTTA
>DVLR01000162.1 GCA_018715425.1 Candidatus Merdenecus merdavium | reverse complement strand
GCTAGAGAAATGTTTACAAACTTTGGATACAAAAAAGTCAGTATGAATGATTTGGCTCTTCAATCGAAAGTTACAAAAAAAACAATCTACACTTATTTTAAAGATAAGGATACTCTTTTTGAGTTTTTTATTAAAGAACAAATAGAGAAGATGAAAGATATCATCGAAAGTGTAGAGGAAAGAAATTTAACTTTTTTTGATTCTGTACATGAAGGCTTATATGAACTACTTACTTACCGACAACAACAGAAGTTTTTAAATACAATCAGTAAGGAGGCGAATCTTTATCCCCAGGTGTCACCAGTCATAAAATTTCAAAAAATGATTGATGACTCGATTTTAAATTATATTAGGGAAAAGCTAACCAAAGCCATAGAGGCTGGCGATATAAAATCTGTAGACGTTGAATTAACAACT
This sequence comes from Candidatus Merdenecus merdavium, assembly GCA_018715425.1. Taxonomy (GTDB): domain Bacteria; phylum Bacillota; class Clostridia; order Lachnospirales; family Lachnospiraceae; genus Merdenecus; species Merdenecus merdavium. The sequence continues at coordinate 5,061 of DVLR01000162.1, read as the reverse complement.
TTTATTATCTACAAGATATATATAGCGATCATGCTGGAATGGGACAGCGAAAACCATCCTGTAGAAGTAAGAAAACTTACGGATGAGGTTAGTGAGATTCTCAAAAATGGATTCATTAATTGAGTAAATGACGATTCCCTATGAGTGTAGGGAAAGGGCAATAAAATTAACAAGGAGTGATATGAAATGTTTAAGTCTGAATGGAAACAGATCTTTCAAAATAAGATGACCTTGATTATCATCTTAGGGGTATCCTTAATCCCCATGCTGTATACCACATTCTTTTTAGGCTCTATGTGGGATCCATATGGAAAAGCAGAGGACTTGCCAGTAGCAATTGTAAATCTGGATCATCCAGTAGTTTATCAAGGACAAACCTTAAATATAGGGGAGAACATGGTAGATCAATTAAAAGAAGAAAAGCCATTAAAATGTTCTTTTGTTACACAAGAGGAAGCAGATGAAGGTTTGGAAGATGGAAACTACTATATGGTCGTTACCATACCAGAAGACTTTTCAGAAAATGCTGCTACTTTATTAGACGAGAAACCACAGAAGATGAATCTTATTTATAAGACCAATCCTGGACGAAATTTCTTTGCATCTAAAATTACAGATTCTGCAGTTAAATCTATGAAGGAAAGTGTTTCAAAAGAGGTAACAAAGACTTATGCTAAAGCCGTATTTTCTTCTATTGGAGAAGTTGGTGACAGCTTAAGTACAGCCGTAGATGGAGCAGGAGATCTCTATGATGGAGCAACAACGGTAGCTAATGGCAACGAAAAAATATTAGAAAATTTATCTACACTTTCTGAAAGTACTCTTACTTTTAAAGATGGTGCATCAGAACTAACAACTGGACTAAGTGACTATTTATCTGGTGTAGCTTCTTTAAAAGACGGTGCTTCTTCCTTGGATCAGGGGATGGATCAAATGGCAAGTTCCGTGGCTCCATTGGAAGATGGTGTAGGAGAATTAAATAATGGAGCCAGTCAACTAAATGATGGGATCCAGCAATATACCAGTGGTGTAGCTCAAGTAAAAGAAGGAGGAGAGACCCTATCCTCAAAAGGTGGAGAATTAATATCAGGTATTTCATCTTTTTCCAATGAACTTACATCAGGATTAGACCAGTTAAAGTCAGGAAATGATCAATTGCTTCAAGGGTTGAATCAGATGAATGATCAAATTCCAGACACAGATAGTCTTAATGCTTTAAACGAAGGATTAAATACCATTGCAAATTCCATGGAAGCATTGAATTCCTCTCTTCAAAATCAATCTATTTCTATGGATAACCAAAAGATCAAGGAGGATCTTACCTCAATTCAAACGAATCTTCAAGGTTTAAGTAATTCCTTATCTAATATTTCTACCAATACGAATGCAGATGATTCCGAAGTAGTTGCTAGAATCCAAGAAAGTTCTGTGTTTTATGAGTTAGATAGTGAGCAGCAAGCACAATTATTATCGGATGTACAACGAGGATCATCTATGGAACAAGGAAATACCTTATCTAGCGATTCCATGGTTTATATCCAAAAAATTGCAACAGCTACAGAGGATCTGGGAAACCAAATGGCGAGCCTTGATTCTTTATCAGCCAATGTAGCAAGTTTAAAAACCAATATGGCTAGCTTAACAGGACAGGGAAAAGAAGCTTTAACATCTGCTCAAGGTGCAGTAACTGGGCTAAAAAATGTAAAACAGTCATTAACTGCTGAAAATGGTTTTATTGCTGGCGTTTCTACTGTTGATCAAGGTTTAGATTCCTTAAAATCTGGGATAACCAATGGAAGTGAACAATTAACGGATGGGGCAAAAACCTATACAGAAGGCGTCTACCGTTTAAATACAGCCATTGAAGTCTTAGACGGTAATTCAGAAACATTAAATCTAGGTGCTGGACAGTTAAGTACTGGCATTCATCAGATGAGTGATCAAATGCCAGCTTTAAAAGCAGGAGTTTCAAGCCTTACAGATGGTAGCGGACAATTACTATCAGGAGTAACTGAATTGCAAAATCATAGTGGTGACTTAAACAATGGTATGACAACCTTAGAAGAAGGTGCAAAAAAACTTTCTGATGGAAGCGTACAGTTAGAAGATGGATCTGGAAAGATACAAGAAGGAATGACAGCATTACAGGATGGATCCAATGAACTTTATACGAATTTACGAGATGGTGTCGATGAGATCAAGGATCAAAAGACGGGAGAGCAAACTTATGATATGGTTGCTGAACCAACGCAAATAGAATCGGAAGAAATAACTCATGTACAAAACAATGGTATTGCTATGGCACCTTATATGTTCAGTGTTTCTCTATACGTAGGAGCAATTGCGTTTTGTGTCATGTATCCTATTGAAAAAGCATCTAAAAAGACTAAAAATGGTGTAAAATGGTGGTTCAGTAAAGCATCAGTATTCTTTGTATGTGCTTTGTTGCAGTCAGGGATTATGATGGCAATTTTGATGATGGTTAATGGGTTAGAACCAATGGAGGCTTTTAAAACTTTTGCAACTTGTGTGTTGGTTTCCATGACCTTTATGACTTTAATTAGTACCCTGAATTTATGGTTCGGACCAGTAGGTAAGTTTTTATCTATGTTGATTTTAATTTTACAATTGGCAGGATCAGCAGGTACATATCCTATTGAATTATCAGGTGGATTTTACGAAAAAATTCATCCATATCTGCCAGCCACTTATAGTATTGATGCCTTCCATCATACGTTATCTATGGGGGGAAGCATTTTCTATGATGTGATGATATTAGTAGTAGTCATGATTGTTTCAAGTATTTTTGGTATTTTATATTTTCAAAAAGAAGTGAAGAGACAAAAAACAGAGAAATTCGTAAAAATAGCATAATAGAATCAAAATTAGGATGGATCATACTCCATAGGGCAAAGCAGTAGAAAATCTGTAAGTGCTCCTATGGAGTATTTGCTTTTGTTAATGATAGAATTGTGTTATAATACGCTTATTAGATTTTATGAAGGAAGTGATTCTATGGAATGTATTGTTGTAGAGCAAATGATAATGCCCTATATTAAAAGAGAATTGCAGGATAAAGACTTGGAAATATTTTTAAAGCACATAAAAACATGTAAAGACTGTTACGAAGAACTGGAGATTTACTTCACGATTCATTTTGGACTTCTGCAATTAGAAAAGGGCTCATCAGCTCCTATGGATATCACTCAAATGCTAAAAGAGCATATTAAGGCATCTGAACGATATTTATTAAATAAAAAATATAAAAAGATGGCTATTACAGTGATTGTAGCCCTTGCTCAAGTGGCCCTTCTTTTTACGTTAGTGACTCAAATAGAGGTTTGGAGTAGGGGAGATTTAGAGGAAACTACCCTTTATAGGCTTCATTCTGGGAATTATTTTCAAGCAGTAGAACATACTAGTTCAGAGGAGACCTTCATAATTTTCGATAAGGAGAAAGAACAAAGGGCAGATGATCACACAACAGATATCATCATCCTAGAAGAAACAAACAAATAAAGATAGGTCATCTTAAATAAAATTTAAATATTGGAGAGATAAATGAACGAAAAATTAGTATTGATAGATGGGCATAGTATTTTAAACCGTGCATTTTATGGTGTTCCAGATTTAACCAACTCAGAGGGGCTTCACACAAATGCAATTTATGGATTTTTAAATATTATGTTTAAAATATTAGAAGAAGAAAAGCCAGATTATCTTACGGTAGCATTTGACTTAAGCGCACCAACCTTTAGACATAAAATGTTTGATTCATATAAAGGAACAAGAAAGTCTATGCCCGAAGAGCTAAGAGAACAAGTCCCTATTATGAAAGATGTATTAGCAGCAATGGGAATTTCCACAATATCAAAAGAAGGATATGAAGCAGATGATATTCTTGGAACCTTAGCAAAAAATGCAGAAAAAGAAGGAAGAGAAGTTTCTATTATTTCAGGAGATCGAGATTTATTGCAATTAGCTTCGAAGAAGATTAAAATTCGCATTCCTAAGACAAAGAGAACTGGTACAGAAATAGAAGATTATAAGGAAGATGATGTAATAGAAAAATATCAGGTTACTCCAACAGAGTTTATTGATTTAAAGGCTCTTATGGGTGATCCATCTGATAATATTCCAGGCTTACCAGGAGTTGGGGAAAAAACCGCTACGAAAATTATTGTAGAATATAAAAGCATTGAGAATGCACATGTCCACGTAGAGGATTTAAAACCAAATAGAGCAAAAGAAGCCTTTAAACATCACTTTGATTTAGCGATTTTAAGTAAAGACCTTGCCACTATTAAAACGGATTGTGTATTGGATTATCAATTGGAAGAAGCTAGACTTGGGAATCTCTATACAGAAGAAGCTTACGAATATTTTCAAGAGCTTGAATTTAAAAATTTACTGAATCGTTTTGATCGAAGTGATTCTGAAAAAGTAAAAATAGAAGAATACTTTAAAAAGGTAACCATGTTAGATGAAGCTGAGCGGATTTTTGAAGCATTAAAAAAACAAGAAGGCTTTGGTTTCTCTATATTGGGAGAAGGTAAAGAAATCATATCTCTTGCCCTTGCTTTTTCTAATGAAGACATTTACTGTATGATACCAGAAGGTTTCTTAACGGAAGAATATCTTTTAAGTCAATTAGAAAGAGCTATCGAAACCGTTCCCCATTCTTGTACCAATGATCTAAAGTATAGCTTGAATTTTATAGAGGTGAAAGAGCAAGGTCATGTTTTTGATGCAGGAATTGCAGCTTATTTAATCAATCCTTTAAAGGATCAATATACTTATGATGATATTGCAAAAGAGTATTTGGATATGCTGATTCCTAATCAAAGCGAGCTTTTAGGTAAAAAAAGTTTCAAAAAGGCTTTAGAGGAGGATGAGGATGGACTCTTAAGAGTAGCTGGTTATATTGGTTATACTGCATATGCAGCCATGAAACCATTAGATGATAAATTAAATGAGTTAGAGATGAAGCATCTCTTTGAAGATATTGAACTACCATTGATCTATACCTTATATGATATGGAAAGAGAAGGTATTTTAGTA
>DVLR01000161.1 GCA_018715425.1 Candidatus Merdenecus merdavium | reverse complement strand
GGAAGAAAAACAGAAATTGAAGAAGCAGAGGTTACTTTTGATGGTGATAATTTTGTGGACCTGGTAACAGGTGATCGGATTACCGTACGAAAGTCATTAAAAGACACCAGTATTATCAAAATCAGCAATATCAGCTTTCTAGAGGTATTAAGAGAAAAAATGAGTAATAAATAGAGGTGAAAAATGAAGATAGAGAGACATTTTAAAATCATAGAATTGATTAACCGCTTTAATATAGAAACACAGGAAGAACTTGCAAGTTTATTGAATGCAGAAGGTGTAAAAGTTACTCAGGCCACTGTTTCTAGAGATATAAGAGAGTTAAAGCTGACGAAGATCTCTACTGGTGATGGAAGACAAAAGTATGCAGTGCTTCAGTCAAATGAAACAGGTCTAGGAGAGAAGTATATACGAGTTTTAAAAGATGGATATGTATCCATGGATATGGCACAAAACATATTGGTAATTAAGACAGTATCAGGTATGGCTATGGCAGTTGCAGCTGCCTTAGATGCTATGGGATGGTCAGAAATGGTAGGATGTATTGCAGGAGATGATACCATTATGTGTGCTATTCGAAGTGTAGATGAAACATTAGTGATTATGGAAAAAATTAATAAGATAGTATCTTAAGGATGGGGATATGTTATTAAACTTACATGTAAAAAATCTTGCTTTAATCGATGAAGCGGATGTATATTTTGATCAGGGATTAAATATACTAACTGGTGAAACAGGTGCAGGTAAATCCATTATTATAGGTTCGATTAATGTGGCATTAGGAGCAAAAGTTTCTAAAGATATGATTCGTAGAGGTGAAAATCATGCTTTGGTAGAATTGGTTTTTCAAATAGAAGAAAAAAGTCAGATTGAGAGTTTAAAGGCTCTTGATGTATCCATGGAAGAAGATGGGCAATTGATCATATCAAGAAAAATCATGGGAAGTAGAAGTATAAGTAAAGTGAATGGAGAAGTCGTACCAATTTCTATTTTAAAGAGTATTGGACCTATTATTATTGATATTCACGGGCAACACGATCATCAATCTTTGTTGCATCATCAAAAACATTTAGAAATTCTAGATGAATTTGCTAAAAAAGAATTAGATCCTATAAAGAGACTTTGCCAAGAAGAGTATCAAACATATTTTAATTTGCAAAAAGAGCTAAAAAAATTTAATGTTGACGAAGAAACAAGGGCAAGGGAAATTTCTTTTTTGAATTTTGAAATTGATGAAATCGAAAATGCTCAATTGAGAATAGGTGAAGATGAGGAACTAGAAGTTAAATATAAAAAATTAGTCCATTCTAAAAGAATTTTAGATATTCTTTCTTCTGTTTATGAGCAATTAGATAATAATAATCAAGATAGTGTAGGAGAAGTCTTAGGAAGGGCATCTAGGGATTTTCAATCTGTGGTTCAATACGATAAGGATTTAGAAAATCTAAGCACTCAATTGATGGACATAGACTCTTTGCTGGCGGATGTCAGCCGTGAATTGATGGAGTATTTATCAAATCTTGAATTTGAACAGGAAGATTTTTCTACTATAGAAAAACGATTAGATACCATCAATCATCTAAAGAGTAAATATGGACAAGAAATTTCTACCATTTTAGAATATAAAAAAGAAAAAGAAATAAAGCTGGAGAAATTAATGGATTATGAAAACCAAATTGCAGCTATGAAAGGAAACATTTTAGATAGTGAAGAAAGGTTAGAAGAATATTCCCATAAAATTACCCAGATTCGAAAAAAATATGCAACGAAATTAGAAAAACGAATAGTAGGAGCTTTGATTGATTTAAATTTTTTAGAAGTTAGATTTCAAATTGCTTTTACAAAAAAAGATCATTTTTCCGCAAATGGATATGATGAAGTGAATTATATGATTTCGACAAATCCAGGAGAAGATTTGAAGCCTCTTAATAAAGTAGCATCTGGTGGAGAACTTTCAAGAATCATGTTGGCCATTAAAACTATTTTGGCAGATCAAGATGAAGAAAAAACATTAATTTTTGATGAAATAGATGTGGGTATAAGCGGTAGAACAGCCCAGAAGGTATCGGAAAAGCTTTTCACCATATCCAGGAATCATCAAGTGATTTGCATTACCCATTTACCGCAGATTGCATCTATGGCAGATGAGCATTATATTATTGAAAAAGAAGTGAAGAACAAAAAAACAATCACTTCCATTACACCTTTAAAAAAAGATCAAATGGTTACAGAGCTTGCTAGAATGTTAGGAGGAGCTAAAATAACCGATGCAGTTTATGAAAATGCAAAAGAAATGAAATATCTTGCTGATTTAAAAAAATCATGAATGCCTAATTTTACAAACCAAAAATATACTAGAGTTAAAAAATAAAATACTCACATACTAAAAAAGGATATACAAATCGTATATCTTTTTTTCTTGTAGCTTATGCTAAAAAATACGAGAAGAGAAGGATGTAGCATATAAAATGAGGAATAGGGGATGTGAGATAATGACGAGAAGAGAGAAATATAAAAACATATTGTTAGTAACACTCATCATTAGTTTTTTGGGCGTTTTATGTATGACCTTAATACTAATAAGAAATTCAATACCAAATAAGATTCGATTAATAGCAGGAGAGGAACAAAGTTTCGAATTCGATTTTCCGACAAAATCGGTTGTTTATCAAGAAACAAAAGAAGTCGGACTAAGGGGAAAATCCGATATACCTCAAGACAATTTACACGTTAGTTCCTCAATGCCTTTTACAATCCTTGCAAATCAGACAGGAAATTACACAGTTAGTTGTAAGCTATTCGGTTTCATTCAATTAAAAAATATGAAAGTCGACGTTGTCGAAGAAAAACAATACTTAACACCCAGTGGGATTCCAGTAGGAATTTATCTTGAAACCGACGGAATACTGGCTATTGGCACAGGTTCTGTAGT
>DVLR01000160.1 GCA_018715425.1 Candidatus Merdenecus merdavium | reverse complement strand
CCAAAGTACATGGCTTCTATCATAGTTCCAGCCTGATTTAATACCTGAAACTTTAATACATTTTTATTCTTTCCAAGAATCCTAGCATTTATAATATTTAAATCTTTTTCTGCAAATACAGGCTTTGGGTTTCCTTTCCCAAAGGGCTCTAATAGCTCAAGCTCTTGAATAAAGGATTCACTAACATACTGAATCGGCATGGGAACGTCAATGGATACTTTGGGAATAAAATCATCTTTTGATAAGTTAGTCAAACCATTCAGTCTTTCTCTCATCTCACCTATTTTATCTATTGGTAAGGATAACCCCGCGGCCATAGGATGACCACCGAATTTCGTAAAGAGGTCTCGACATTTGACTAATTCTTCAAACATATTATAGCTTTCTATGGATCTTCCCGATCCTTTTGCTCCTTCCTCTGCATCCGTTAAGACAAACGTAGGTTTATGATACCGTTCTTTGATTCTTCCTGCTATAATTCCAGCTAAGCTTTCATGACATGTGGGTAAGTATACTACTAAAACTTTATCATGTTTTAAAGGACTTGTTTCAATTTTCTGGATAGCCGTTTCTGTTCCTTCTAAAGTCATTGCTTTTCGGCTATCATTTAGAGCTTTTAAATCCATTGCAATGGTACTGGCTTCTTCCTTTGTCTTGGCCTGTAGAAGCTGTAAAGCTAGTTTTGCAGTATCTAACCTTCCACTGGCATTGATACATGGACCCATCACAAAACCGATATGATAAGAAGATAATCGCTCTTGATCAATATGATTTACTTCCATTAAGGCTTTTATCCCTAAATTTCTTGTTTGCTTAATTCTTTTTAAACCTTCTTTTACGATAATCCTATTTTCTCCTACCAGATCCATAACATCGCCCACTGTTGCTATGGCTGCAAATTCTATAAGAGGGAACAACTCTTCTTTATCAATATTCATATCCTCATAAAGGCATTCAATAAACTTATATGCCACTCCTGCTCCACATAAATGCTTAAAGGGATATTGGCACTCTTCTTGTTTGGGATTGATAATTGCATCGGCTGTAGATCTTAAGATCTTCCTTGTTATTTCGTTACCATTTATAACCTCTTCATAAGGGATATCATGATGATCCGTAACAATAATGGTCATACCTAGGTCTTTCCCAAACTTGATTGCATCAATAGCTGCGATTCCATTATCACACGTAATGATGGTGTCAATATGATGATCAAAAGCTTCTTGAATCAAATGCTCGTTAATTCCATATCCGTCTTTCATTCGATTGGGTATTGCAGTACTTACAATCCCTCCACATCTTTTAATTCCAGTATATAAGATATGCGTCGCATTTACACCATCGATATCATAATCACCAAGAATCTGGATCTTTTTCTTTTCTTTTATTTTATTTTTTATAATCTCCAGACCTTTCTCCATATGATACATGGATCTTCCACTATGTAGGTGACTCATATCACCGTGTAAATAATTCTCTATATCCTCCATTTCGATAATATCTCTATTTCTAATAATCCTAGCCGTCACGGGACTAATATGAAATCTATTGCTTATTTTATTGAAATCAGCCTTTTTTGCCGCTACAAACCATTTCTCCATTCCTTGCCTCCTCTTGTGCCCACTATTTTAGTTTTTATGATCAACCAATGAAAAAAGAGCCGAATATCAGCTTTCTATATACTGATATTACAGCCCTTCCTTCATCATAATTCTTGATCCTTGGTTACTCTATCATTATCTTAATTGGGCCTGTCTTACCAAAACCTCTAATATCCTCTACGAAAGAACATACCGATATGGATACAATGACATTCATACAAACGGCTACCACAAACCTATCTCCAGGCTTTGCGCAAGACTCTATGAAACTTAACCTGCCATTTTCTTTTATTTGGCGTTTCATAAATAAATGAACACTATCTACTACGTTTTGTTTTTCCACACCAAATACAGATAGACTTTGATTTATATTATCATGGCAATTATCATGGTCTGCTCCATTTCCATAATAAAAGTCATATTTTTCTTTACTACAAGCAGGCTCTAACATATCATGAAAACCAGCTTCATCTTCTAGAATTTCAAACATATGGTGATATTTATTAGTATATAAAGTATCACCTAGTTTCAGTTCTATATTTTCATTGCAGTCTATGGTTACTCTCGTAGACAGAACCTCTTTTGGATCCTGTTCATAAACTGCAAAAAGATCCACGATCTGCCCGCCTTCTAAATCGACGATGGTAAGCTCTTGTCCACGTTTTACACGAAAAGCCTTACTCTCTTCTGCCGTAAGTATATACTCTTGTTTCATGGTAAATGAACTCCTCCATTTAAAATGTGACGATCACACTCTTTTTATTCTGCTAAAGCAGCCTTAATCATAATGGCGCATTCTACCCTTTTTCTTTGTAGTTCACATCCTATATCATAGGCATCAAAAATAGTATTATGGAACTTATTTGAGTTTGCCGCACAACCACCGCTGCAGTAGAATTTAGCTGAACATTTCTGACATTTATCTTTTGTATAGACGTTACATTCTTTAAACTGATC
>DVLR01000159.1 GCA_018715425.1 Candidatus Merdenecus merdavium | reverse complement strand
AATTAAAGAATCGATAGCCGTTTCCGAGCGTTACTTAAAGGATATTTACCCTAATTATACGTTAACTTCATACGTTGCACCTCATGGAAGAATCGGTTTTGAAACTTTAAGTCGTATAGGTAACTGGTTTCCTAGTGTAGAAACAATTCTTAATCGCTATGTAATCGAGTATCCGGATCAACTATTAGGTGATTTTACTGCCATTAATAGTGGCAATCAATATTTATACACTATTACTACAGAGAATGGAGCCGCATATTGGGGAACAATTAATGCGATTCAATCTTTAGGTGTTAATTCTTTAGGTTTCCATTCTTATAATTTGGTAAATGACACTTTGGATTTCAAGGCTTTTTCAAGTGATATTCAATACGCATATGAATTTCAAGAACTATATGGATTAAATAAGAAGACTCCTTATGAAGCTGGAGAAATGATTAAACAATATCAAAATATGAAAATTTATTATAAAGAAGATGGTCAAGGACTACAATATGAAATTGATGCTTTTGTTGAAGGAACTGCATTTTTTCTCAGATCTGAGAAGTTTCCTACTTCCGAGGATGCAAAAATTATTAGCGTTGGAAAAGATTATATTATCTATCCTAAATCCCCAAAAGGGTTTATTGAGTGGGAGGAAACAGAATGAAAATTTGTCTAGTATGTGAAGGAAGCTATCCTTATATTGTTGGAGGAGTATCTTCATGGATTCAACAGCTTGTGAATCTATTTCCTGAACATGAATTTTTTATATATAGTATTGCTACAAATCGATCAATGCAAGGGAAGTTTCAATACGAATTACCTGATAATATTAAATTTGTTCAAGAAGTATTTTTAAATGATGTTTACCACACACAGCCCAAAGCTATTAAAGAAGACTCTTTGAAAAACTTAGAACCTTGGCAATTCGATGCTTTTACGAAACTCGTTATGGGAGAAGTAGAACATTGGGATTCGATTTTCGATTTTTTTTTAAGACAAGAATGGCCGATTTCACGTTTTTTAATGAGTAGAGATTTCTATTCCATTACACAGAATATTTACAACAGAAATCATTCAATGGCAATCTATTCCGATTTTTTGTGGACAATGCGTTCTATGTATTTGACCCTTTTTCATATTTTGAATAATCCGCCTGAACAAGCGGATATTTATCATTCAGTTTCTACGGGTTATGCTGGAATTGCAGCTGCTCTAGGCAAACGTAAATGGGGTGGTAAAATGATACTGACCGAACACGGAATATATACTCGCGAGCGAGAAGAAGAAATCATTAAAGCTGACTGGGTTGCTGCTGACTTTAAAAGTTTATGGATTAATTATTTTAAGAATCTGTCTAAAGCAGCTTATATGAAATCAGATCGGATTTTAGCTCTTTTTAACATGAATAATGTACTTCAAATAGAACTAGGTGCTGACCCAATTAAATGTGACTATATCCCTAATGGTATAGATGTTACTAAATTCTCGTCTCTTTCAACCAAAGAAAATGTAGATAGTTTTAATGTAGGTGCAGTAATTAGAGTGAGCCCCATTAAAGATATCAAAACAATGCTTTACAGTTTTGATATCGTGAAAAAAAAAGTACCTCATGCAAAGTTCTATTTGATGGGACCTAATGATGAAGATCCTGATTACTATCGTGAATGTTTAGATCTTTTAGATGATTTGGGAACAAAAGATGTTTTTTTTACTGGGAGAGTTAAAGTTCATGACTATATTGGAAAAATGGATCTTTTAGTTCTGACTTCTTTGAGTGAAGCTCAACCTCTAGCGCTAATGGAAGCAATGGCTGCTGGTAAACCTTGTGTATCAACAAATGTAGGAAGTGTAAGAGAACTGTTTGAAGGTAGTGGAGAAGATAATTTAGGGAGATGTGGTCTTTTAGCTCCTATTATGGATTCTGAAGAAATTGCCGTAAATATTATTCAATTATATGAAAATAAACAGATGGCTATTGATTTTGGTCAGATTGGAAAAAGACGAATCGAAAAATATTATAGTGAAGAAAAGTTTATTGCATCATATCGGGAATTATATCAAATGATGGGAAAGAGGGAGGAATCATGGCAGGAATAGGGTTTGAATTGAAAAAAATCTATCAAAATAATACTGTTTCTGCTCATATAAGAGGAGGATTGTATTCAGTATTTGTAACAATTGGTCATGTATTAATTACAATCGGGGTGCTTTTAGTTGTTAATACTATCTTAAATGGCTATTTTATTTCAAATGATGCGGAACAACTTTACTCTGCAATTGTAGTTTATTCCTTTATTTTCCCGCTGATATTTACCTCGGGAATTACTATTGTTTTATCTCGGTATATCGCAGATAAATTGTGGAATCAACAAAATATGGATATTGCTTCATCTATTCGTGGAGTACTAACTCTCTATATTTTATTGTTTTCTTTTCCCGGAATAATCTTACTTTCGCATGCTCATGATTTATCACTAATATTAAAAGTTTTTTCTTACCTCTTATATATGCAAATGGGGCTAATTTATCTTTTAATGACGTATGTCTCTGCTTTGAAAAACTATAAGAAAATTGCTCAAAGTTTTATTTTTGGTATGGGTTTAATTATTGGATTGGTATTTTTGACGCGAGATTTTCTTTATCAAAATGATGATATTGTCCTGTATTTGATTCTTTACTTTGCAGTCGGGACCTTTGTTACTATGAGAGGATTGTATTCTTCTGTTAGAAAAGTTTTTTATAAAATGAATGGAAATTATTTTGGGTTCCTTGTTTATTTCAAAAAATACCCACAACTTTTTTTT
>DVLR01000158.1 GCA_018715425.1 Candidatus Merdenecus merdavium | reverse complement strand
CAAAATAATTACATCTTATTCTTTAGTTTTTACTAATTGTATTTCGTTTCATCTAGTATATTATAACAAGGAGGATTTATGAAATACTTAAAAAAACAATCAATCTTATTAGGAGCTCTTGCCCTGCTACTCACAGTGGAACAGCTACATTAAAGACGGTTAACTATTCTCCCTCATCTACGGTATCAGGGTATTTTTATATAATAAATAAATCATCGAGTTCTGTGACTTTGTCAAGTGGTTCATTATCTCTGTAAGGGTTAAAGTTTCTAGTCTGCCCGAGTAATGGGAAAGGCATAGGCTAAGGCATTTGTTATGGATAAGTCTACCATACAAACCAAAGTCCAACAATTACAAGAGGGAAGTAATTCTTAGCAATTATGTCTCTACTAAATTAAATTCACTTAAAGTAAAAAAATCATTAATTTCTATGTATTACCAGAATCTTTAAATTTACTATCTGTATTTTTGCCGAATCAGTTGTATATAGTAATAGATAAACAATTGGGGGTGGTGATTATGATATAAACAAGATACTTTATAGGTGCACTTTTAGCTTGTATTATGATGGTTTCCAGTTCTTTTACGATTCTTGCAGCTAATGATGAGGTCTTACATGAAGAGTTTCTAGGTTACGTAGATTTAGCTGAACTTGAAGAAAGTGGAGAAGTAACTGTTTCTCCTCACGCATCTTTCCCAATATCAGGTCAGATCTCAGCAGGCGCAACTAAATATAATAGTAGTACATATTATATGACTACGGGTGAGAGGTATAGTTTTTCCGTGAACTGGGCTCCTACTGGTCAGAGTATTAAAGTTGTTAGATATAATATAGACACTGGTGCGACATGGGGAACAGCAGCATATAGTGGTGGCTCTGCATCTGGTTCTATAACCTCAAGTGGTCCAGCAGGTGAGTATAAATTCGGTATTTATAATGCTGGAACAAAAACAATTACATCTATGAGTGCAACAATAAGTCTTTAATCTTTTGAGAGCTTTAAATATAAGAAATATAGCCTCGCCTTTGTAGGGAGAGGCTATATTTGAACTACCTAAACAGTACTTGTAGAAAAAGGAGCATATATGAATTTTTTAAAAAAAGGACTAGATGGTTTTACTATAAAGGTTTTAGCCTTAATATTTATGACCATTGATCACACTGTACAATACCTCATTCCAATGAATCCAAGGAATAAAATAATGATGATTTTTATTATATTAGGTAGAATATCAGCACCACTATTTTTATTCATGGCTACACAAGGTCTTATACATACAAAAAGTAAATACAAATATGTTTTAAGATTATATGTTGCTGCAGTCATATGCAGTATCTTTAACTCTATATTCTCCCACATATTTTTGCCTAGCTCATCATACATTGGAAATATGATATTCACTTTTTTCTACTTAGGCATAGTTGTTCTTATATTAGAAAATATTCGTACCTATTTTAAAAATAAAAATTTACGAGTATTGATAATTACCGCATTCTTATTATTGTTCATAGTAGTATCATCATTATGGCCGTGGATCTTTTACGAGAGGTATTATGATTATATACCAGAAAACATGATGAACATCATCGTCATTGTCCAAAAAACTTTCATTCCATCAATATTAAAAGTAGACTACACTGTGTTTTTCGTTCTATTAGGTGTTATCTGGTATTATATAGATAATAGTAAAATCAATAGTATAATATTCTTTATATTTAGTATCAT
Organism: Candidatus Merdenecus merdavium; assembly: GCA_018715425.1. GTDB lineage: Bacteria > Bacillota > Clostridia > Lachnospirales > Lachnospiraceae > Merdenecus > Merdenecus merdavium. The sequence continues at coordinate 2,269 of DVLR01000158.1, read as the reverse complement.
CAACATTTTGTTACAGGGTAAATTACCTGGAAGTCCCTATATTGATTTAGGAAGTCTTTCTAACGTCACCCTACAGCATTATATGATATTTGCAACTCCATTTATCTATTTATATAATGGAAAAAAAGGTAGAAGTTTCAAATATTTCTTCTATATCTATTATCCTTTACATCAGTATCTTCTTTTTTTAATAGGTATTTTTTTTCTGAATAAAACATATTAAATCAACTATTAAATTGAAAATTAGTATTGGTACAGAACACCATAAGGGCGATTTGAATGTAAATAAAATACAGACAAAACATGGCAGCATTAATCGAGGGGTCAAACAGAGCACTGACATTTTGGATCCATTTAATGTAATCACGTAGTTCCTACCAGGAAACATCCTTAAGATCTTTATGTAGGATACTAGAAAGGTAACCAAGATCAGCTCAGATGTAAGTGCAGTAAGATTCATGGCATGATCAGTAAGACCATGAAGACAGATCATTTCTTTATAAGAATTAAAATATTTGTCCATAAAGGACCCCTTAAAATTGAATTGTTTATTAGCGTAAATTTTAATTCCAAAAAGATGGTGGATGAATAAAAATGAGATATGTGATTGTTAAATACCTGAAAAGATGATAATATATGCATAAGTAGTAGTATTTTTAGTTAGGATTATCATTACCGATACATTGTTTATCGTAGTTTTATTGACACCATAGAGTTAATGCTTTAACGTGATAAAAATCAAAAAGAAACGGAGATTTCACATGAAGAAAAAAAATATCTTCTCAGCCTTTTGGTCGACCTTGGACAGCAATTACAAAAACTATAACCAAAAACTACAATACTTCCGATGTACCATCATCCGTTTACTATACTGAATATATAGATGGGAAATGGTATAGTGGTACATTAAAAAGAACAGGTGATATAAAGAAGTTATCTTCTACGATTTGGCAAGCCACATATACGGGTAAGATAAATTATTAAGGATTAAGATATAAGAGAACGGAACTTATGTAAAAAAGCAGTAGTGGCACTCAGTCTAGCGGGATGTGTTATGGTATCTTTACCAGTATATGCAAGTGATGTAACAGAACCTGGTATACAAAGTATTACGTTTAAGATGTCGTCTTTTGCTATAGCCAATCAACAATTCTTCTATAAAACCAATATGGTTTTATAGTCCATATAGTGCTTTTGGAAGGAGCTTGATGGGATTCTATTCTTATCAAAAGTATAGTTTTTAGCTGGCAATTGTATTATTTCTTCTATCTATAGGTATTTGAATAAAGCTATTTTACACTTTATGGATTCTCTTAAAGGGGAGATGTGCTAAAAAAAGGTTTTGCATCAAGAAAAATTTTAAAATAGGAGAATAGATATGAAGAAATTAATTATAGCAGGAATTTTATTATTATTTGCTTTTACTGGCTGTACCAATAACCAAACAACTAAAGAATCCGATAGTGTAAATTCAATTTCAGTTGAAAGTTCTTCATCCACAAAAGAACCTGAAACAACCAAAGAATCCGAATCAAAAAAAATAGTGGAGAAAAATGAAAGTACAGAAGATAAGGTACAAAATTCTCCAGAATCTAATGAAAAAAACAATATAACACAACAATCTCCTCCTAAAACATCTGAGATTGAATCTGAGTCCAGTACAGAAACTTCAAAAGAAGATTTATGTAAATATTTAGAATCTAAGTATCCAGTAGAAAATGCTCATTATGAAGTTTCAGATCCAAGTTTCAATAATGCATTACAGAGAAATGATTTTGACATATACATCATCTCAAATAATGAAACAATGGATACTTATATAACTGGTCTAAAAGACGGTACATACACTACTGACGATCCTATCATCCACAATATTTTTAATGTGGCAGGAGAGATCATAGAAGTTTTACCACAAGAGTTTAATGATGTACATATTTATCTTGTATCTTGGATAGGACAAAATAGAGAAAATAACATTTTATTGATACAGGATTATTCTTAAATGAGTGCATGAAAAAATCTATAAAGATAGCTTTTTCTATCATAGTCACCGCCATCCCTCAAAGGGGGGCTCCACTCGCTTGGTATAACCCCTTGACGTTGGATAGCATCTCAAGGCACCCTGACTTTCTCTCTGTTCAAGTCATTTTTGTACTTGACCCGTTGCTTATGCCCTGAAGGTGCGTTTGTATTGCTTTGACTTAACCCTTAAAAGGGTCTTCATATACCTTCACGCTTAATTTATCCTGCATGATGTCATATTTTTCTT
>DVLR01000157.1 GCA_018715425.1 Candidatus Merdenecus merdavium | reverse complement strand
GGGAGATGTTCCTTCCTGGAACCTTCATTTTTCGTTCGTTATAAAAAACGAAGAATGGTTCATACTATACATAAGAAAAGAAATAGGAGGTTATTGATATGGCAATTGATTTCAAGAAAAGTGAGACAAAGAATAATTTAATGCGTGCTTTTGCTGGAGAGAGCCAAGCGAGAAATCGTTATGCCTTTGCTGCATCCCAAGCAAAGAAACAAGGAGTTCATGTTATAGAAAGAGTATTTACCTTTACCGGTAATCAAGAGCGAGAACATGCAGAAATATTTTATGAACATTTAAGAAATCTAGCAGGGGAAACCATTGTTGTGGATGGAGGATATCCCATTGATCTATACGACGATATCCTAGATGTTCTAAAAGCTGCTAGACACAATGAGTTTGAGGAACATGATCCCATCTATAAAGATTTCGCCCAAATTGCGAGAGAAGAAGGGTTCCCAGATATTGCTGCATCTTTTCATATGATAGCACAGATTGAAAAGGTGCATGGAGAAAGATTTGGTATGTTTGCTGATCTTCTTGAAAAGAAACAATTATTTGAGAGTGAAGAAGAGCAACCATGGATGTGCCTAAACTGTGGACATATTCATTATGGTAAGCAAGTACCAGATTCTTGTCCAGTTTGTGATCATAATCAAGGGTATTTCATTCGGTGGGATATGGCTCCATATTCTAAATAGAAATCCAAGGAATCGTTACAAACAAAACATCCCTCTACTGATTAGGTTAGGTAACACCCATTTAAAAATAGAATCATTGATAACACTTCAAGGGGAGATACAAAAACACGTTCAGTAAAGGGATAGGATAAAATCTACAGGATGAACCACAGGTAGTTCCTGTGGTATATCCTACTTATTTTCTACGATCACTTTCCCGCGAAGGATTACATATTTAATATTTAAGTCTTTATCAAGTAAAACGATATTGGCAACTTTACCAGGAGTAATACTGCCATATTGATGATAGATACCCATTTCTTTAGCTGGATTCACTGCAGCACATTTGATCCCGCTTTCTAATGGAATACCCATTTCTTTTACGGCAACTTTAAAACAATCCATTAAGTTGGTAGCTGAACCAGCAAGAGTACCATCAGCCAATGTTGCCCTATGTCCCACCACCTTAACAGTTTGTCCACCTAATGTGTAATCACCGTCTTCTAGACCCGTAGCCATCATACTATCACTAACAAGAATAATGCGATCATCACCAAACATTTGAAAGGTAGCTCTAATAACGGTAGGAGTAATATGAATCCCATCTGTAATTAATTCAACGTAAGCCTTTTTAAAATCAAAGGCAGCTCCAACAACGCCAGGAGCTCTATGAGTAAATGCTGGCATGGCGTTGAATAAATGAGTTACATGAGAAGCTCCACGGCGAAAGGCTTCCATAGTGGTTTCATAATCAGCAGTAGTATGAGCAACAGATAATACCACTTCATCTTTTAATGTTTCAATAAAATCCATGGATCCATCTTCTTCAGGAGCGATAGCGACTAACTTAATGAGATCGTTGGATTTTTTTTGCAATCTTTGATACATGGCTACGTCTGGCTTATGAATATATTCACCATTTTGTGCCCCTTTTTTAGTACAATTAATGTAAGGACCCTCCATATTAATGCCACAAAGAGTAGCCCCTTTTTCACTTAAATATGTAGATGCAGATTCAAAGATTTGAGCTAATTTTTCCTCTGGAAACGTCATACTAGCGGGAATGATGGTAGTAATACCATGTTGTGCCTCATATTCAGCAATTTTCTCAATAGCTTCGTGAGTACCATCACAGAAATCATAGCCAACACATCCATGAAAATGAAGATCCGTAAATCCTGGAATTGCATACATTCCCGTGGCATCGATGGTATCGTCATTGTCCAATGGATTTTGGGATGGTGATTCGATCAAATGATCTTTCATATAGATATTACCATGTTCAAAGGTACAATCTTCTCGAAAAACGTTAGCATTTTTTATGATCATAATCATATTCCTCCTTATTATTTTAAATAAAACGAATTATAAGGTTACTTTTGATAATGCAGCAGCATCTGCAATGATGGTTACATCATGATGAAGTTGAAGAATAGATGCAGGAACATGTGGAGTAATAGGACCTTGGATGACTTGAGCCAAAATATCTGCTTTTGCTTCACCACTTACAATGACAAGGATTTTACGAGCTTTCATAATGGTTCCGATCCCCATAGTATATGCTTGTTTAGGTACATCTTCAGATTTTTCAAAAAATCTTGTATTGGCATCAATGGTGCTTTGGGTTAATTCTACACAGTGGGTTTCTTTAGAAAAAGAATCACTGGGCTCATTAAAGCCAATATGGCCATTATGACCAAGACCTAATAATTGAAGGTCGATACCTCCTACCACTTCAATTTTTCTTTCGAAATCACTACAAGCTTTCGTGGCATCTTCTATCGTACCATTTGGAACGAAAGTATTTTCTAGATGGATGTTTACATGATGAAAAAGATTATGATTCATAAAATAGCGATAGCTTTGGTTATTATCTCCAGATAAACCTTTATATTCATCTAAATTTACAGATGTAATAGTGGAAAAGTCCAGATCTCCAGTCTTATATCTTTGAATGAGTTCTTTATAAGTGCCTATTGGGCTTCCACCTGTAGCTAACCCTAAAACAGATTTAGGATTTAGAATGATTTGAGCAGAGATGATATTGGCCGCTTTTCTGCTCATTTCAGTAACATCATTGGTTTTTATTATTCTCATTTTCTATTCTCCTTTTCTCTTTAAATTAGTTCTTTTATAAAACATTACAGTTAAAAAAATTAAGTTTTCGCCGTTATCAGGCTTGCTTTTTTATTATACTCTTTTCTCTAAAATATAGCAAAAGATTATTGGAAAAACCATTCTTTTCATGATGATGCCAAAGAGGGAGAATCAACGTAAAAAGGACTGCTGGATTTTTACCATTGTATTGTATATAATAGAATGATGTGAGGCAAAAGATCTTTAGGTTTTAGTGCCATACAATAGAAGTTATATTTAAAGAA
>DVLR01000156.1 GCA_018715425.1 Candidatus Merdenecus merdavium | reverse complement strand
TAATGTAATATCATCTAAAAAGACCTCTTCTCCATTACGTAAAACATTAGAGGTTAATAATAGCCTATCCCCTAAATCTTGACCTTTTAACTGCTCTATAAAATCCGTCCCTGTAAGAAGTCCTGCAACGGTTATATTCTCTCCAAAATAATGATTGATAATCGTGTATACATGAACTTTGGTGTTTTTATACTTCTTTTGTATTTTTCTTACGTGATCCTTAATATATGGTGCTGCTAATACACCCGTGGCAATAGATAAAGTTCTTTCTTCATCGTCACCTTCCATGGTTTCTAAGATTTCAGATACTTCATCTTCTAAAAGCCTAACCATTCCTACACCATTTTCCAGTTGTTGATAGCCATCATAATTGGATGCTTTTGGCACATCTTCTCCTGCTAAAATATACCATTCATCTCCTGCTTGTATCACATGGAGCTTATATTTTTCATAGAACATCTTCTGATAATGATGAATAATACTTAAAACTTCCTTAGCCTCTTCTTTCGTAAATGGTTCTAAATCGTATAAACCATCCCGAAACTTTGTAAGCCCCACTGGTACCACAGACACGCTTTGCATAAATGGAATATATTGTTCAATATCTTCTATGGTTCTTCTTAATTCATCTTTATCGTTTACCCCTTTACACAATACAATTTGCCCGTTCATAGGAATACCAGCCTGACAAAGCCGATCTATTTTTTTTAAAGCCTCTCCAGCAAAGCGATTATGCAACATTTTCACTCTAAGCTCTGGATTTGTTGTATGAATAGAAATATTAATGGGAGCTAATTTATATTCAATAATACGATCAATATCGTGTTCGCTCATATTCGTTAAAGTAACGTAATTACCTTGAAGAAAGGACAGTCTGGAATCATCATCCTTAAAATACAAGGTATCTCTCATGCCTTCTGGCATTTGATCGATAAAACAAAACATGCACTTATTGGTGCAAGATCGATATTCATCCATAAGACCTGATTCAAATAAAATACCTAAATCTTCTTCTACATCTTTTTCGATTTCTAGTTCCCACTGTTCACCATCTTTTTTTTCCACCACCACATCTAAAAATTCATCATTGATAAGATAGTGATAATCAAAGACATCTTCTATTTCTTTCCCGTTAATGGTGAGCAAGGTATCACCTGGTTCTAATTCTAACTCTTCTGCTATACTTCCCGTTTCTATAGTATGGATGACATGTTTATTCTCTTTCATATTCTATGGCACTTTCTCTTTCATTCGTCTTATCTTAATAAGGGTAAGTTTCCTTTATTTTCTTCATATATCATACTAAATTTACTTTTAAAAAGCAATAGTGAGGCTCTTGTTTCTAAATTAAATTCTTACTATTCACAGCTGTTGCATCTTGACTCCCCCATCTCTAAATGTTATAAATATAGAGTAGAATCAAGAAATAGAATTTATTTTGGAGGTTATTAGGTTATTATGTCTAATTTAGACTTGCTGAAAAATGCAATCCCCGTAGCACCTTTACAAATTGCTGCCCTTGAAAGTTGTAAAGATTTTGCTAATCAAGTGGATCAACATTTGGTTCATTACAGAAGGACCAATCCTTCTGAGCATAAATACACCATTGATTTTAAAGGATATGCTCTAGACTCTTACTTAATTAATTGTGAATGTCCTAGATTTGGCAGTGGAGAAGCAAAAGGTAAAATCAAAGAATCCATTCGTGGTAATGATCTTTTTATTATGGTCGATGTATCTAACTATAGCTTGACATATACCGTTAGTGGACACATCAATCACATGTCCCCAGATGATCATTATCAAGATTTAAAACGTATCATTGCCGCCGCTACTGGAAAAGCCCATCGAATCAACGTGATTATGCCTTTCTTATATGAAAGCAGACAGCATAAGCGTACAAGTAGAGAATCTCTAGACTGCGCTTTAGCACTTCAGGAACTAAGGGATATGGGAGTATCCAATATTATTACCTTCGATGCCCATGATCCTCGTGTACAAAATGCAATTCCACTAAGAGGTTTTGATAACTTCTCGGCATCTTACCAGTTCTTACAAGCATTGCTTAAATCCGTACCTAATATTCAATTAGATAACGATCACTTAATGGTGATTAGTCCCGATGAAGGTGCTATGAACCGCGCTGTGTATTTTGCTAATATTCTAGGTGTCGATATGGGTATGTTCTATAAGAGAAGAGACTATTCTATCATTGAAAATGGTAGGAACCCCATTGTGGCACATGAATTTTTGGGAACCTCTGTAGAAGGTAAAGATGTGATCATTATTGACGATATGATCTCATCTGGAGAAAGTATGCTGGATGTAGCAAAACAATTAAAGGATAAAAAAGCAAATCGTGTATTTGTTTGCACCACTTTCGGTCTCTTTACCGACGGTCTTGATAAGTTTGATGAATATTATGAAAAGGGTTATATACATAAAGTGATCACCACAAACTTAACCTATCGTACTCCTGAATTATTAAAAAGAGAATATTACGAAGAGGCAGATATGTCTAAATTCTTAGCAAGTATTATGGATTCCATTAACCATGATGTTTCAATAGAAGCAATCCAAACACCAACAGACAAGATCAATTATTTATTAAGTAAACATAGAAACTCATAATAAAATCATAAGAAGCATATTGATACGACCTATGACTTCTCGTAAATAAAAGTAGACTTGTCAAAGATATTCTTAAATAGATATCCTTGGCAAGTCTACTTTTTAATGATGTATCCTATCATTCCTTAGCTTTTAAGACTTATCAAAGCAGCAAGATTTCCTCGTTTGCCTCCAGAAGCTCTGTGAGAAAATAACAACTCATGATTACAGCAAGTACATAAGTCGGTGATACTCATATGATCCTTTTTCACTCCAGCCTCTAGAAGAATGATTTCATTTGCTCTCCACAAATCTAATAAATACTTTCCATGTCCTTTATCTAAGAGTATTTCCTTTCCCTGTTCCTTGGTAAACTCTTTGTAGAACTCACTTGCCACATCTTCACTAACTTCATAGCATCCTTGACAAATGGAAGGCCCTATGGCAACGATTAAATCCTCTGGATTTGATCCATAGACTTCAGCCATTTTCTCTACCGTTACTTTTCCTATTCTACCTACAGTTCCTCGCCATCCGGAATGTGACAATCCAATTGCCTTTTTTATTGGATCTACAAAATATAATGGTACGCAATCTGCAAAAAAAGTTGCCAATACTAAACCTGGAACATTGGTAATCAATCCATCCACATCCTGGTAATCCATGGGAGTCGAAAAACCTTTCCCACGATCATCCTCCTTTACAATGCGTACATCTGTAGTATGTGTTTGATGAGTAA
>DVLR01000155.1 GCA_018715425.1 Candidatus Merdenecus merdavium | reverse complement strand
AGGCTAATATTCTACTCCAAGGTGCCGGAAATAGAGATTATTTAGGTTATTATCCCGATCCAAATACTAAAAAGATAGAAAATATAGAAACAGCATTTAATCGTTTTAAAAGAAATCTAAACAAAGAATTGGAGGTGAAAGGAAATGAATAGAGAGATATATAAGACAATAGCTAATATTATCCATAAGTTAGGAAATAAGCTAGATACAGCAGAATCCAAAGCCACTTTAGCGAATCTTAGAAATTCAATTGGCAAGGATCTTTCTAAAACAGTGGAAATTTGGCCCCTAGTATTTGCACAAGTTCCAGAAGACTACTTAAGCGTTGATGGAAACCCGACTTACGAAGAAAATGCTATACTGACAGCATTACAGTTATACGCACTTCATCAACAAGGGAAAAGTGAGATGGTTCATGAAGCGTCAGGCTATAGCGTAGGGAGAGCTTTTCGTTCAATCAGAGGTGAAAATGAAACAGCTTTAGATAGAAGATTCAATACCATGATTACGGCAAGTGGATTTAAGGAATTGACCACTCATTTAAGACATATTATTAGCATCTTTAAGCAAAAAAATGGCGGAAAAATTGATTGTGCTAAATTAGCAGAAGATATATTTTGGTATCAAATTTCTTTAGAATCTGCTAATCGCATGAGAATGAGATGGGGACAAGATTATTATTTTAAACCAACAAAAGAGAAAGAGGGAGAAACAGATGAAAAATAACATTTATCTTGATTTACATGCACTTCAAACCGTACCACCAAGTAATATTAATAGAGACGATACAGGAAGCCCTAAAACTGCCCAATATGGCGGTGTGACGCGTGCTCGCGTATCTTCACAAAGCTGGAAAAAGGCTATGAGAGATTATTTTAAAGAAAATGAAAGTAAAGAACTTCTGGGAATAAGGACAAAGAAAATTGCCCAATCTTTGGCAGCAGAAATACAAAAGCAAGACGAAACAATAGAAGATGGTAAGGCCTATGAATTGGCAGAAAAAATCTTTAAGGAAGTAAAAGTACCAACAGAAGAAAAAACACTATTTTTCTTAGGAGAAAAACAAAAAGAGATGTTAGCGACTTATGGAATTGAACATGCAACTAAATTAAATAAAAAAGAGATTCAAGAGATCTTAAAGGCAAATCAAAGTATTGATATGGCCTTATTCGGTCGTATGGTTGCTGAAGCGCCAGAACTTAATGTAGATGCTAGTTCACAAATAGCTCATGCCATCTCAACTCATGAGATTGCGACAGAATTTGACTTTTTTACAGCAGTTGATGATTTGACCGCAGATGATCAATCAGGTGCAGGTATGCTTGGAACGGTTGAATATAATTCTTCAACACTTTATCGCTATGCCAATGTAGCGGTACATGAACTTAATCTTCAAATGGGAGAAGAGAAGGCAGCAGTAATTGAAGCCTTAAAACTTTTTATAAAGTCCTTTACTTTGTCCTTACCAACAGGTAAAATAAATACTTTTGCAAACCAGACGGTTCCTGATGCATTAGTGGTTTCTATTCGATCTGATCGTCCTGTAAATTTAGTAAATGCCTTTGAAAATCCGGTGAAATCTCGCAGTGGTTATCTGCTAGAATCAGCAGATAGATTAAAGGATGAATTTGAAAAGACCAAGCGATTTACGGAAAAGCCAATTGAAACTTATAGCGTTGGAGAAATTGATGGACTAGGAAAGCATGAAGAAAGTTTAAATGAACTTTTAGAAGTAGTTGGAGAAACCATTGAGAAATTATTATAAGTGAGGTTAAGATGAAAACAATTATATTAAAGTTCTCAGGGCCACTGCAATCATGGGGAATCAACTCTAATTTTGAAACAAGAGATACAGCTAGACACCCGACAAAAAGTGCGGTGATTGGCATGATTGCTAGTGCTCTTGGGTATAGGAGAGATGAGGAAGAAAAGATTAGTAAGCTTAATCAATTGTCTTTTGGAGTTCGCGTGGAACAGCAAGGAACCTTACTTAGAGATTTTCATATAGCAAGATCTACTAAGCAAAGCTATGTTACCAATCGGTATTACTTGCAAGATGCTGTGTTTTTAGTTATGATTTCGCATCAAGATTCAAAGTATATAGAAACTATTGAAAAAGCATTAAAACATCCAGTATTTCCTCTTTATATGGGGAGGAGATCTGCCCCTGTAAATAGTGATTTTTTTGTAGATTGCATAGAAGCAGATTTGTGTTCCATTATTAAGTCTTATCCTTGGCAAGCAAGCAAATGGTACATGAAACGAAATCAAAATAAGAATAAAATCATCTTAGATGCTTTTGTAGATGTTAACTTAATAAACGATTTTTCACAACCCATATATACAAAAGATGAGGTATTATCTTTTGATATAAGAAATCGTAGGCATGGTTTTCGAGCGGTAAAGGCTATTGGAATTGAGCTTTTGATACAAGAACAAAAAGAAGAAACATACGAAGAAACAAAACACGACATATTTCAATGGCTAGGAGGTAAATAATGTATTACCTATCAAGAGTAGAGATTGATACAAAAAATAGAAGAAAGATTTCTGATTTGTCTCATTTAGGCGCTTATCATAACTGGGTTGAACAAAGTTTTCCCTTAGAAGTGGCGGCAGGAGAAAGAAAACGTAAATTATGGCGTATTGATCAATTAAATGACCATCGTTATTTATTGGTTCTTAGTCAGAGTGAGCCAGATTTAAAATCTTTAGAGAAATATGGGATAGATGGAACTGGCAAGTGTCTAAAATATGATTTGTTATTAGATAGTTTAAAAGAAAATCAAAAGGTATCCTTTCGTTTAATGGCTAATCCCGTAAGAGCGGTTAAAGGAGAAAATCGTAGAGGAAGAATATACCCTCATGTAACAGTAGAACAACAAATGGCTTACTTAGAAAGTCGTGCACAGGGTCTAGGATTTTCCTTAGAGCCGGAAGACTATAATATTGTCCAAAGAGATTTTCCCATACTAAGAAAAAAGGGTGGTATATCTGTTAAACTTGCTAGGGCAGTTTATGAAGGAAGTTTAACGATTAAAGATGCAGATATTTTTAGGAAGACACTAACAGAGGGTATTGGCAGAGAGAAGGCTTATGGCTTTGGTATGATGACTATATTACCCAGAGGATAAGAAATGAGTGATGAAAGAATACTTAAAAAGGCAGAATTACAATCTCTTCCTCGCATAAAAGACAGAGTCACCTTTTTATATGTGGAGCATGCTAAAATTAATCGCCAAGATGGTGCCATCACCGTAACTGATAAAGATGGAATTTTGCGAATACCAGTTGCCATGATAGGAGTTTTGCTTTTAGGCCCTGGAACTGAAGTTACCCACCGAGCGATGGAACTAATAGGGGATATGGGGACGAGTGTAGTTTGGACAGGAGAACAAGGAGTTAGACAATATGCTCATGGTCGAGCATTGTCTCATAGTACTCAGTTATTAATAAGCCAAGCAAAACTAGTCTCCAATGTAAGGCTTAGAGTTTCGGTGGCACGCGAAATGTATAGAATGCGTTTTGATAATGAGGATGTTTCAAACTTAACAATGCAACAACTTAGAGGGCGTGAGGGAGCTAGAGTAAGAGAAATTTATAGGAAAGAATCAAGGGCAACAGGAGTAGTATGGACAGGTAGAGAGTATGATCCTGATGATTTTATGAGTGGTAATCCTATCAATCAAGCATTATCGGCGGCTCATCAAGCTCTATATGGATTGGTTCATAGTGTCATCGTAGCACTTGGTTTATCACCTGGGTTAGGCTTTGTTCACACTGGACATGATTTATCATTTGTTTATGATATTGCTGATTTATATAAGGCGGAAGTAACAATTCCTATCGCTTTTAAAATTGCTTCTGAAGCCGAGTTAGAGGATAAAAATATTGGGCGGAAAACTCGTCTTGCGGTACGTGATGCATTTGTAGATGGAAAAATTATCGAGAGAATAGTAAAAGATCTTTATCATCTTATGGATGAAACAGAGAAAACAAGTACAGTGGATTTAATTAATCTTTGGGATGATAAAGAAGGTTTAGTACAGCATGGAATTTCATATGATAAATTCACATAAAGGGGAGTGATGACATGCCCATGACAGTGTTTACTTTAACCAATGTGCCAAATTCGTTAAGAGGTGATTTAACAAAATGGCTTCAAGAAATATCTACAGGTGTTTATGTTGGAAACATTAATTCTAGAGTAAGAGAAGAACTATGGAAAAGGGTTATAGACAATATTAGGAATGGACAAGCAACGCTTTCTTATGCTAAGCGTAATGAAATTGGATATGAATTTATGGTATATAACACCAACCGAGAAGTAATTTATTGCGACGGTATACCTTTGGTTTTTTTACCTAAAGAAATAAAACCTCATGATGAATATAAGCTAGGATTTAGTAATGCAGCTAAATATAAGAAAGTGAAGCGTAGTAACAAGAGTGAGAAAAGAAGCAGTAGCCTAGAAACCAAGAAATATTTAATAGTTGATATAGAAACAACTGGTACGAAACTAGGAAAAGATCAGATTATTGAAGTAGCTGCCCTAAAAGTAGAAGATACAGGAAATGTGCTTTTCCATGAATTAGTAAATATTAAACAAGAACTTCCCCAAAACATAATTGAGCTAACCGGAATAACAGATAAGATGATTGAAGAAGCGGGAAAGGATTTGGATAATGTACTTGCTGAATTCTTGAAATTTTCGGAAAATACAATTTTAGTTGGATACAATGTGAAGTTTGACGTGGATTTCCTAAATCATGAGTTAAAGAAAAGAGATAAAAAGAGGCTAATGAATGAGACATTATGTCTTATGAAAGAAACTAAACGAAGAGAAAAGTTATTACGGGATTATAAGTTGAAAACTGTTTTGGAAAAGTATGATATTGATACAAAGAATTTGCATAGGGCTTATACAGATGTTAAAGTAGAATACGAGTTAGCACTCAAACTAAATATATTTTAAGGTTAGCTGGATGGTGAATGGCGGTATTATAGGGATCTTTAAGTGTGTTCCCCGCATGGGCGGGGGTGATCCCAGGAGAAGTTAAACTCAGTAGAGCTACGGCTAAGTGTTCCCCGCATGGGCGGGGGTGATCCTCGGACAGAAAGCCGTAGGAACAGCTTCTTCTGGTGTTCCCCGCATGGGCGGGGGTGATCC
>DVLR01000154.1 GCA_018715425.1 Candidatus Merdenecus merdavium | reverse complement strand
AGCAAGATTAGAGGCGGAACAGCAAGCGAAAATAGAAGCGGAAGAAAGCGTGGAGATTGAGCCTGAATTTGATCTTTCAAGCGCTTTAGAGGCTGCTCTTAATGAGTATTTACCTCAGGATTCTGATCGTGATGAGTCAGATAGTCAAGAGGATGTTTCAGAGGATTCTAAAGAAAGTTTAGATGATGAGGATGCTTTAGAGGATTTTGAAGAGAGCTTAAATGATGAGGATGTTTTAGAGGATTCTGAAGAAAGTTTAGATGATGAGGATGTTTTAGAGGATTCTGAAGAGAGCTTAGAGGAAGAGAGTAATCTTGATCTAGATGAACTGGACGAAACCGAAGAAATAGGCGAAATAGATGAAGAAGTTTTAAAAATAAAAGAAGATATTGAAGAATTAGATTCATTGGGTCAAATTGAAGAAACACTGGAAAATGCTTTAGAAAATTTGCTAAAAGATATAGATAAATCACAAAAAGAACAAGCTAATGAAGTGTGGTCCGACGAAACAGATATGGATTTAGATGAAGTGGCTAAGAGGAAAGATGATGAAGAAATAGTCATGGATCCAGTAGTAGCTTCTGAAGAAAAAAAACCAATAGAAGAAAAGCCATTAGAAGAATCAAATGACGAAGAGGATTTGGATCTAACGGAAGAGCAAAAAAGCACGTTCTCCTATTTTGCTCCCGTTCAGGGAATGACAAAGCAATTAGCAAGAGGTCTGGCATGTATGAGGAAATGCGACCTACAGGATAAAACCTCCAGAACAGGTAATATTATTGTTTTAGGTGAGCACGGAACAGGTAAAACAGTACTTGCATTGCGATTCCTCGAAGCGGTTGGAAAAGATCGTGGTATGGATAACATTAAGATTAAAACAATAGATGCATCGGATTTAAATAATGGGAATGTTGCAGCCCTCATTGGAAAAATGAATGAAGACGCCTTAGTTATTCAAAGAGGTGGAATGCTAAATGAAAGTACAGCAAATGAACTCTCACAAGCAATGGAGTTTAAAACCAATGGCCTTATTGTTTTAATTGAAGACGAGAAGGTACGAATGAGAAAGCTTCTAGCAGATCATCCCGACCTAAACGAGAAGTTTACTTGCACAATTAATATACCTATTTTCACAAATGATGAGCTGGTATCCTTTGGTAAATCCTACGTGAAAGAATTGGATTATAAAATTGATGATATGGGAATTCTGGCCTTGTATAACGAGATCGGAGAATCCCAATCGGAAAAAGAGCCAGTTACAGTAGCTGTAGTAAAAGGGATTATAGATAGAGCAATTAAGCGATCAAACAGATTTGGAATTACTAAGTTAGGTCGAATCTTGCTGAATAGACGATACGATAAAGAAGATAGAATTATTCTTTACGAGAAAGATTTTAGATAAAGAGAAAGTCATTACAAACTATGGGTTTGTAGTGGCTTTTTTTGAATACTCTTGGTATAATTAAAATTATCATAAATTTGAAAATGAAAGTAGGAGAAGACGATTTGTTAGAACAAGGTGGAGTAACAAACGCTATTACAGAATTTGATCAATATTTATTTGGACAGGGTACTCATTATGAAATATATAGAAAGTTAGGAGCGCATATCGCCTATCATGGTAAAGTAAAAGGGGTAAGATTTGCTGTTTGGGCGCCTCATGGGGAAAGGGTCCATGTAGTAGGTAACTTTAATCAATGGAATATCCAGTCTCATGAAATGAATTTATTAGGGGATGGAGGGATTTTTGAATTATTTATTCCTGGAATTGATATCAATGAAGTGTATAAGTTTTATATCACAACGAAGGATGGAAGGGGTTTATATAAGGCAGATCCTTACGCCAACTATGCGGAGCTTAGGCCAAATACTGCATCTATTGTAACCAACATAGAAGGATTTCCCTGGGAAGATAGCCAGTGGATGAAAAAAAGAGTAAGTACAGATATAAATAGCTCTCCTATTTCTGTCTATGAACTACATTTAGGATCATGGAAAAGGCATAAAGGGACCAAGGAAAACCCTGATGGTTTTTATCACTATAGGGAACTAGCCCACGAGCTTACAGACTATGTAAAAAAGATGGGATTTACTCATGTAGAGTTAATGGGCCTTTTAGAATATCCCTATGATGGTTCTTGGGGGTATCAGGTAACGGGTTACTATGCACCTACATCTAGATATGGTAGCCCAACGGATTTTATGTATTTCGTAAACTATCTACATCAAAATAATATTGGCATTATACTGGATTGGGTTCCTGCTCATTTTCCTAAGGATGAACATGGATTAACGGATTTTGATGGTAGCCCGTTGTATGAATATGAAGATCCCCGTAAAGGTGAGCATGTTGAATGGGGAACAAAGGTATTTGATTATGGAAAAAATGAGGTACGTAACTTCTTAATAGGAAGTGCTCTGCTATGGATAGAGCATTATCATATTGACGGATTACGGGTAGATGCTGTGGCATCCATGTTATACTTAGATTATGGAAGAAATCCAGGGGAGTGGGTACCAAACCAATATGGAGAAAATAAGAATTTAGAAGCCGTAGATTTTTTCAAACATCTAAATACGTTAGTATTAGGCAGAAATAAAGGCGCAATGATGATTGCAGAAGAATCCACCACATGGCCAAAAGTGACAGGGAAAGTAGAAGATGGTGGATTAGGATTTACCATGAAGTGGAATATGGGATGGATGAATGATTTCCTGGAATATCAAATGTTAGATCCATATTTTAGAAGGTTTAACCACAATAAAATGACTTTTTCTATGACTTATGCATATAGCGAGAATTATATGCTTGTGTTATCCCATGACGAGGTGGTTCATCTTAAAAAATCAATGTTAGAGAAAATGCCAGGTGTGGGAGAAAAAGATAAAATTGAAAACTTAAAAGTAGCTTACACATTTATGATAGGGCATCCTGGTAAAAAATTACTTTTTATGGGACAGGAGTTTGGACAAATAAGGGAGTGGAGTGAAGAAAGACAATTAGATTGGCATGTGCGAAAATCTAAAAAACATAAAGAATTGCAAGAGTTTGTAAAGAGCTTGTTTATGCTTTATCAAGGGGAACCCTCTTTATATGAAACCGATGCAGTAGAAGGTGGATTTGAGTGGATCGATGCAGACGATGCAGATCGTAGCATCTTTAGCTTTATTAGATATAGTAAGAATAAAAAAGAGCAGTTGATCTTCATATGCAATTTCACTCCTGTAGATCGCCTTGATTATCAGGTGGGTGTTCCTAAAAAGGGAGAATATGAAGTTTTATTAGAGAGCCACATTTCCAAGAAGAAAATCTATAGAACCGAAGAAGGAAACCAGAATGGAAGAGAACAGCAGATCTCTTATCAGTTAAAGGGGTATGGAGCTGTGGTACTAAAGTATCTTGGAGATAGAATACAAGTAGCTAAAGCGGCAAAGGAACAATTAAAAATAGAGATAGAAAGCAATAAAAAAGTAATTTAGCATACAAAGGAAGAATAGAAAGGAAGATGGATATGACAATCAATAAGAGGATATTTGGAACAACTACGTCGAAAGAAACAGCATATTTATTTACACTAGAAAACGAACTGGGTATGAAAGCTGTAGTAACGAACTATGGTGCATCTTTGGTCTCTTTCATTGTCCCTAAGAAGGATGGAAGCGTTGTAGATGTGGTTTTGGGATATGATACTTTAGAAGAATATGAAAATAACAGTCCTTTCTTTGGAAATGTTATCGGACGTAATGGGAATCGTATTGAAAACGGTACTTTTTCTATAGACGAAATAGAATATCAATTAGAAAAAAATGAAAGTGGAAACAGTCTTCATAGTTGTCCCAATGGATACAATACAAGAGTATGGAAGGTAGAAAACCCAGATGAAGAAAACAACAGTATAACCTTTTCCTTAGATAGCCCCCATATGGATCAGGGATTTCCAGGTAATTTTCAGATATCTATCACATATACACTATTAAAAGATGGTGCATTGGAATTGCATTATACTGGAAAAAGTGATAAAAAGACAGTAGCCAACTTAACGAATCATAGTTATTTTAATTTAAATGGACATGATCAAGGGACCATTCTAAACCATAAATTATGGTTGAATGCTGGGAATTTCACACCTGTAGTAGATAGTAAATCCATTCCTACAGGCGTCATAGAATCTGTAAAAGATACGCCTATGGATTTTACAACCGTGAAAGAAATCGGAAAGGAAATAGATGCAGATTACCGTCAATTACAATATACAAAGGGGTACGATCATAATTATGTAGTCGATAAAGTTGAAGAAGGCCTTATAAAAATTGCCGAAGTCTTTAACGATGATGATAGCGTAAAGATGGAAGTATTTTCAGATCTTCCAGGAGTACAGCTTTACACAGGTAACCTTATTGGAGAAAAGAGAGGTAAAAATAATGCAATCTATGGAAATAGATCAGGTCTATGTTTAGAAACACAGTATTTTCCTAATGCAGTAAACGAGCCATCCTTTCTCAAACCGATCCTTGATGCTGGAGAGGTCTATGATACAAAAACAATTTATAAAGTAAGGACAGAATAAAAGTATTAGGTTTTATTTTGCCGTGAACAATCCATTTAGCACAAGGGGACCCTTATGTTAGATGGATTGTTCTGCTATATAAGAAGTGAATCAAGTAATTTTATCATCTGAATTTATATTACGGAGAATATAATTGTATTTTTTTATGACGGAATTAATCTCGAAAATAGAGGAATCTATCATTTCTACATCATCAGCTTTTTCAAAGTCGGAGAAAGCCTGGTCTAAATCTTCTTGAACTGCTTGGAGCTCCTTTAATAATTCTGATTTAGGATCTGGTTTTTTCTTTTTAAATATCATATGGTTCCTGCTTTCTATTTTTACTCTTTTGGCATCTTAACTCTACTATAGTATATCGGGTTTTTTTATGTTTTATACTGTTTTCTGTTGAATGTTGTTTTCGGATCCTTTCGGTACTGAAATTTACATGATCTATAAAAAGAATAGATGAATCATAAGTAAAGAACTTTTGGGATATATATAGACAAGAGTAACAATAGAAAGGGTGGTATTATGTATGAGTTATATGGAATGGTAGCTATTGGAGTTGTTTGTGCCATTGTACTTGTTATAGGTATCTTCCGTAACAAAACGGAATATCTTTTGAATGTTATTCTGCGCTTAGGTACGGGATTGATGTCTATTTATGTGATGAATCAAGTGTTTATGTTACAAAATATTCAGTTAAGCGTGGGAATAAATCCAATGAGCGTATCCGTGATAGGTTTTTTGGGATTGCCAGGTGTGGCCCTGCTCTACGGAGTGTTAGGGTGTAAGTTTATATAAGATATGGTAAAGGCATAAGATAAATTGGATTTCTTATAAAAGGAATGATTGGATTTACCAGCCTTACAAAGATATCCTATCATTAAATGGTAAGAATATAAATGTTCCATTTAATGATAGGATATATAAAAAATAAAAATACGAATCAAGTATAGACAAATGCAAATTAATAGTATATAATAGCATTATAAGTTATCTAAGACTTATGTTCATGTCAGTTTCTGACCTTCTATCCAAATGAAAGATAATTGAATAAAGACGTATATAAAAGCAAGGTTATCTGTGCGTCTAAAGAAAGAGGTGTTTATGTATGTTGTTTATATAACTATGTTAGTAGGATTAACATCTTTAGCAGTATTAAGTGATATCATAAGAGATAAGGTACCTAATTATCTTATCGTTATAGGATTAGTAGTGGGCTGTATTTACCATATTATGACGTATGGTGTCATAGGTATTGCCTATTATTTATTAGGAGTTATCACTCCTACTTTGACCCTGTTTCTTCTATATGTGATAAAAGCATTGGGAGCAGGAGATATTAAACTATTATCTATGTTAGGCGGCATCATAGGATTAAAAGGCGTTTTATGGTGTATGTTCTATTCTTTCATCTTAGGAGGAATCATTTCTATCTTTATACTTCTTTATAATAGGAATTTCCTTAGTCGAATAAAATCAGCATTCTTTTATTTTCAGCGTTTGTTTATCTATCGATCTTTTGCTCCCTATGAAAGGGGAGGAAAGGAGAGT
>DVLR01000153.1 GCA_018715425.1 Candidatus Merdenecus merdavium | reverse complement strand
AATATGATGTAAGAGTGATTCTTCCTAAATATATATGCATGAAGGAAGAATATAAGAATCAAGTGAAGTATTTAGCAAATTTTTATATGGATTTATCGTGGCGCAGTCAATACGTTGGAATCCATGAAATGGTATATGAAGGTATACATTTTTATTTTATTGATAATGAATATTATTTTGCTGGGCCAAGGCCTTATGGAAATATTTACGAAGATGTAGAGAAATTTGCATTTTTCTCTAAAGCAGCTTTATCGGCATTACCGATTATTGGTTTTCAGCCAGATATCGTGCATTGCCACGATTGGCAAACAGGTCTTATCCCTGTATTTCTTAAGGATAAATTCCACGAAGGTGAATTTTTCCGAGATATGAAGTCGATCATTACAATACATAACTTAAAATTCCAAGGTATTTGGGATATGAAAACAATAAAAGATATTACTGGACTTCCATCTGACTACTTTACTCCAGATAAATTAGAAGCATATGGAGATGCGAACTACTTAAAAGGTGGTATTGTCTATGCAGATGCAGTGACAACGGTTAGTTCCACCTATGCAGAGGAAATAAAAACACCATTCTATGGTGAAAACTTAGATGGTCTTATGAGAGCAAGATCGAATAGTTTGTGGGGCATAGTAAATGGTATAGATTACGACGAATACGATCCAAATACGGATAGTTATATTATAAAAAATTATAATGCAAAGAACTTTAGAAAAGAAAAATTCAAAAATAAACTTGCATTACAAAAAGAGTTGGGATTAGAAGAAGATTCAAAGAAATTTATGATCGGTATCGTCTCTAGACTTACAGATCAAAAGGGATTTGATTTAATCGAATATAGAATGGATCAATTATGTCAAGAAGATATTCAAATCGTTGTTTTGGGGACAGGAGAAGAAAGGTACGAGAATATGTTCCGACATTTCGCATGGAAATATCATGACAGAGTTTCTGCTAACATATATTATTCAGAAGAGATGTCTCATAAAATTTATGCATCATGTGATGCATTTTTAATGCCATCTCTATTCGAACCTTGTGGACTAAGCCAGCTCATGAGTTTAAGATACGGTACCGTTCCTATTGTGCGGGAAACAGGAGGTTTAAAAGATACTGTAGAGCCTTATAACGAGTTTGAAAATACAGGAACAGGTTTTAGTTTTGCTAATTATAATGCACATGAAATGGAAGCAACCATCAATTATGCAAAAGATATTTTTTACAATAAAAAACGTGAATGGAATAAAATTGTTGATCGCGGCATGGCTATGGACTTTTCGTGGACTCATTCAGCAAAAAAATATGAAGAATTGTATAGAAATTTATTAAATGGCTAGATAAAATCTTATTTTAATATTGCAGTTATCCGTACATAAAACCCTCTTTTTTGTGCATACTACTAAAGTAAAAGTATATATGCATGAAAAGGAGGACTTTTTTTATGGCTAATTTATCTGAATTAGACTTACAAAACTTAAGACATCTTATTGGAGGACATGATACTGCACATTGTAAAATGCAGGCTTATGCAGAGCAAGCACAAGATCAGACAGTGAAACAATTTTTCCAAAAGTCTGCTCAGTCTGCAATGGAAGTTAAAAACCAATTAATGACTTTTTTACAGTAGGAGGATAGAAAAATGTTAAATGATAAAACAATGGTATCAGATACTCTAGTAGGAATCAATAATGAGCTTAAATCATATGCAGATATGATCGCACAAACAGAAAATCCACAGCTTAAACAAACGTTAAAACAAATGAGAAACAACAGCGAAGCTTCTCAAGAAGAGATTTATCAAATCGCACGTAGTAAATCTTACTACGTTCCTGCTGCTCCCGCAAAGCCAGAAGAAATTGCACATGTTAAATCCATTTTAAGTCAACCTGAAGCTAAATAAATTTCATCCCCTGCCAAAAGGGTAGGGGATGAAATACATATGGTGACAAAATAAAAGATATGAGTCTATGGAATCTCCTTGATTTTATAGGCTCTTTTTTTGTTTTTATGATCCTTTTAAAAACAGTCTGTTAGAAAAATATAAATTTAATGTTAAAAATGTATTGACACATACTGGTAAATCATCTATACTACTAAAAACAAATAGTATTAAACATACATGTTTACTATGTAAAGGGGGAAGGGATGAAAAAGTTTATTATTTTTGTGATTATTTTTTGCATCACAGTCATGTCTGGTTGTGAAAGTAACTCAGCCATGGCTAGGTCACCTTCCAAAGAATATGAGAAGGGGGTTATTAAGATAGGGACTCCTGATGGTAATGGAAGATTAAGTGGCATTGAAATCATTGCTCAATCGAAAGGATTCTTAGAAGAAGAACTTGAAAAGTTAGGGTATGGCATTGAGGTGGTTGGATTTGCAGGCGCTGGACCAGCTGTCAATGAGGCTTTAGCAAGTGGAAAAATTGACTTTGCATCTTATGCTGATGTTCCAGCTTTAATTCTGGAATCAAGAGGATTGGGAACAAAATTAATTACAGTAACTGACGATCAGATTCACTCTTCTATCCTTGTAAGAAAAGATTCAGGAATTGAGACTTTTTCTGATTTAAAAGGGAAAAAAATTGCTTTTTATAAAGGAACGTATTCCCATCGATACCTTACTTATAAATTAGAACAAGAAGGTATGGAAGATAAGGATGTTCAAATGATCCAAATGGGAAAAGACTCAGATGCTGCTCTCATTGGAAATACTGTAGACGCAGTAGTAACTACACAATTAAGTGGCTTAAGACTTTTAGAAAAGTCAAAAGAAATCCGCATGTTGGATAGTAGCCAAAATGATACAGATTTTCGGGCTGTCAATGTATTTACCAGTCTTGAAAAAACAATGAATGAAAAGCCTGATGCAGTAGAAGGAATTTTAAATGCCTTTGAACGAGCTAAAGAATATGCAGAGAATCATCCAGAGGAAAGTTATGAACTCATGGCAGAAAAGGCACTTACAACTATTGAGATACAAAAAGAGCTTCACAGTTTTGAAACGAAAGAAGATATGGAACGTTATGATCTTAGGGTCTCTGATGATGAACTGAAAGAATTGGAAAAGGTTAAAAATTTTTTGTTAGAATATCAATTGATTGAAGAGGATTTTGAGATTAAGGATTGGAACAGGAATTAGAAGTTAGAAGGTTCATAAGATAGCATAGAAAGGATTGGTAAGAAGTATGGGACACTCAACAATTTATCCAACAGGTACAACAATTTATAATCTACAAAAGAGTTTCAGTGGGTATACAGTATTTCAAGCTTTAGAAAAAGGTGCATTGCTCATAGATATGAATGGGAAAGAGGTTCATCTATGGGAAGGGTTACATGGATTTCCCAATAAGATATTGCCAGGAGGTTATGTCATGGGGCATAGAGGGGCAAGGGATCCAAAATATGGAATGCAAGACATGGTAGATCTTGTTCAAGTTGACTTTGAGGGAAACGTTGTATGGGAGTTTCAACAATATGAACTGATAAAGGACCATGAAGATCAGCCAGAATGGATGGCAAGAGCCCATCATGATTATCAACGAGAAGGAAGCAGTACTGGTTATTATTCTCCTGATCAAGCTCCAAATGTTCATAAAGGAAACACTTTAATATTGGCGCATAAAAATGTTTATAACAATCAAATTTCTGATAAGAGACTTCTTGATGATGTGATCATCGAAGTAGATTGGAATGGAAACATTATCTGGGAATGGGCATGTAATGAACATTTCGATGAATTAGGATTTGATGAAGAGGGTAAAAATGTATTATTTCGAAATCCTAATATGAGAAAAGCAGGAGGAGGTATGGGGGATTGGATGCATATTAACTCCATGTCCACCTTAGGAGAGAATCATTTTTACGATGAGGGTGATGTAAGATTTCATCCTGATAATATCATTTGGGATGCTAGAGAATCCAATATTATTGCTATTATTGATAAAAAAACAGGAAAAATTGTTTGGAA
This sequence comes from Candidatus Merdenecus merdavium, assembly GCA_018715425.1. Classification (GTDB taxonomy): domain Bacteria; phylum Bacillota; class Clostridia; order Lachnospirales; family Lachnospiraceae; genus Merdenecus; species Merdenecus merdavium. Next base: position 2,460 of record DVLR01000153.1, on the reverse strand, counting down.
GTTAGGTCCTAACTATAAAGATAAAAAAAGTAAAGAGATTGGTCAGATCATTGGTCAGCACCATGCCCATATGATTCCAAAGGGTCTTCCAGGAGAAGGAAACATTCTGGTTTTCGATAATGGCGGATGGGCAGGATATGGAGCACCGAATCCATCTTCTTTATTTGGACAGAAGAATGCCTTGAGAGATTATTCCAGAATCCTTGAGATTAACCCTGTAACACTGAAGATTGTATGGCAATATACACCAAAGGAAGCACTGTTTAAAGAACCTACAGATTCTTTTAGATTCTATAGTCCTTATATTAGTTCCGCCCAACGACTGCCAAATGGAAATACTTTGATTACAGAAGGAGCAGATGGAAGATTATTTGAAGTAACGAAGGACCATGAAATCGTGTGGGAATATGTTTCGCCTTATATGAATAAAGAAAGTAAGTTTAATATGATCTATCGTGCTTATCGCGTTCCATATGAGTGGGTTCCACAGCTGGAAAAGCCAGAAGAAAAAGAGATTAAGCCTATAGATATTAGTGAATTTCGAGTGCCAGGTGCTGCGCCAAAAGGTGGTGCAAAGAAGGTGTTAGTAACAGGTACAAGACCATATAACACAGATGAAGAAGCCTTATGTATTGAGCTTAGTAGTGAAAAATCCGTACCTTTGGTCTATGAAGTGGATCGGGAGTCTTTTGGGGAATTAAAGAAAGAAAATTTCCCTACATTAAAAACAGTAGAAAAGGCTTTGGTTCTATTTGGTGGAGAACACTGCGTAAACTGTAAAATGATGCATCGAATGATCTTAGAACATAAAAATTCCTATGAGGATATTTCGTTATTCTATATTGATGTACAAAAAGAAAAAGAATTAGTGGATGAATACGGTATTAGAGGCATTCCAGTGGTGGTATTATTTGAAAATGGAAAAGTAATAAGTAGGATGATTGGTGTAAAGCCGTTGAAAGATTTTTTGGCTCAACTAGAAGTCTTTAAAGGGAAACATGCAGAAGGTTTCATGGAGGAACCAAAGAAAGATCATGAGGTTCAGCGATGAAGAGTAAAAAGATTACAAGAATACTCTTACCCTTGTTCTTACCCATGATAATCATAATTCTTTGGCATATTGTAACATCATTGAATTTATTTTCAGAAGTTATCCTCCCTCCAATTTCATCTGTAATAAGTGGACTAACAAGTGGAACACAGATGAACATCTTATTGAATGATACAGCAGTTAGCCTTCTTCGAGTCATGAAGGGATATTTAATAGGTTCATTTTTAGGTATAGCTCTAGGTGTACTTATGGGAATGCAAGAAAAAATCAATCGATTTTTTAATTCCACTTTTACATTTATTAGGCAGATTCCTATTGTAGCTTGGATTCCTTTAATCATTGTTTGGTCGGGAATTGGAGAAATGTCAAAGGTGATTATTATTGCAATGGCAACATTTTTTACCGTTTTAGTAAATACTATTAGTGGAATAAAAGGAGTTAATAAAGAGTATCTTGAATTGGCTCGTTTATATCAGCTAAAAGGATGGAAGAGGTTTTGGAAAATTGATTTTCCTTCCTCTATTCCAAGTATATTAACGGGCCTCAGACTGGGTTTGGGAGCCTCTTGGATGGCTGTGGTAGCATCAGAGCTAATCGGAGCGGAAAATGGTATAGGGTATCGAATCAATGATTCAAGGGCATTAATGAGATCAGATTTAGTCATTATTTGTATGCTTATTATAGGAATTGTTGGCCTTTTTATGGATCGCTTCCTTCTTAGACTTAATAGACTTATGACACCATGGAAAAAGGAAGATTAGGAGGTGGTTTGATGTTGAAGATTGAAAGTTTGTCTAAAAAATTTGAGGTAGATAAAAAAGAAATTCAAATTTTAGAAGATGTAAATGTAGAAATTGAAAAAGGAACCTTTATCACCATTGTAGGTCATAGTGGCTGTGGAAAAAGCACCCTTCTTAAGATTATTGCAGGACTTGTAGATTATCAAGAGGGAAAAGTTCTATTAGATGGTGAGTTGATTGGAAAACCTGATCAAAGAAGGGGATTGCTTTTTCAAAATCACCGCTTATTGCCGTGGCTTACCGTTGAGGAAAATATAAAGTTTGGTTTAAATTCAGCAGAGAAAAAAGCACAGTCAAAAAAGGTTCAGGAGCAAATAGAAATTGTTGGATTATCTGGTTTTGAAAAGGCTTATCCAAACCAGCTATCAGGTGGAATGGCTCAACGTGCAGCCATTGCAAGAAGTCTTATAACAAACCCTGAAATTTTGCTTATGGATGAACCCTTTGGAGCTTTAGATGCTTTAACTAAAATCACCATGCAGGAAGAGCTTTTAAATATCTGGGAGCAGAAGAAAAACACCATGATATTAGTGACTCACGATATTGACGAGGCGATTTATTTAGGCGATAAAATTTTGATTATGTCAAAAAGACCAGGTACCATTACAG
>DVLR01000152.1 GCA_018715425.1 Candidatus Merdenecus merdavium | reverse complement strand
AGAAAGTTACTAGAAATTAATTGAGGTTGAAGAAGGATGAATCAGAGCAAATCAAATAAATTATGGAAGAATAAAGATTTAAGCGAAAGTCGCTTGCTAAAGGGGAAAGCTCTTTTATCTAGAGATAATAGAAAAAGTTTCATACTTCATCTATTTTCATGGGTCTTTTTAATTATTGTAGTAGTGCTAATTGCTGTTGTAATTACGTATTTTATGGGACAGGTACGTATTAATGTTGGTTCATCCATGGAAGTAACGATGAAAGATCAAGATAAAGTCTTGATTAATACACTAAAATATAAGATCGGTGCACCAAAAAGAGGAGAGGTCATCGCTTTCAAACCTAATGGAAATAAAAATTCTTATTCTTATATTAGAAGAGTGATTGGACTTCCTGGTGAAACGATTCAAATTAAAGAAGGAATTATATATATCAATGGTAAAGTTCTATTAGAACAATGGGATTTGCCTCCTATGAATTTTTCGGGAATTGCAGAAGAAGAGATTACCCTTGATAAAGATGAAGTATTTGTTCTAGGTGATAATAGAAATAATAGCGAAGATAGCCGATATGCATATATCGATAATATAAAGTTAGATGATATAGAAGGAAAGGTTTGGTATGTGATTTCTCCAAAAGAACGTTTTGGTTTTGTAAAAACCATTTCCTCTACATGGAAGTAATCATATATTTAGAAGAAAGGAAATAACATGAATTATCAGTGGTATCCTGGTCATATGACAAAGGCCAAGAGGATGATGCAGGAAGATATTAAACTTATCGATTTAGTTATTGAATTAGTAGATTCTAGAGTACCTCTTAGTAGTCGTAATCCAGATATAGACGAATTAGGAAAGAATAAAGCAAGATTAATCCTTTTAAATAAATCGGATTTATCAGATGATAAAGCAAATGCTGCTTGGACAGAGTATTTTAATGAAAAAGGATTTCACGTAGTAAAAGTCAATGCTAGAAGTGGTGCTGGACTTAAAGCTATTAACGGAGTCATTCAAGAAGCATGTAAAGAAAAAATTCAACGAGATCGTAAAAGAGGGATTTTAAATAGACCAGTTAGAGCTATGGTTGTTGGTATACCTAATGTAGGAAAATCAACCTTTATCAATTCTTATGCAGGCAAGGCCTGTACTAAAACAGGTAATAAACCAGGAGTAACGAAAGGCAAACAGTGGATTAAATTAAATAAACAATTAGAATTATTAGATACACCAGGTATCTTATGGCCTAAATTTGAGGATCAAAGTGTAGGCTTAAAACTTGCAATGATAGGATCTATAAAAGATGAAATTATGAATTTGGAAGAATTGGCTTTGGAAATTATTGTATTTCTTGTTTCTTCTTATCCTGGAGCACTTGCCAAGAGATACGAAGCTGATGAAACACTGGAGCCATACGAAATTTTAAAACATATTGCAGCTTTTAGAAAATGCTTATTAAAGGGGAGTGAACTCGATACAGATAAGGCTGCTAAAATATTGATTGAAGAATTTAGAAGTGGAACCCTAGGGAAACTTTCTCTTGAAATTCCTACTGATAAGGTATAAGATAGAAAGAGTATTTTACTTCTTTGTACCTAGTGGAAATAAATATAAATAAGGGATGATGTTGAAATGAAAAATAAAGACCGTATACAAGAACCAGATAGGAAAGAAGAGTCTGATGGGAAAGGTACACAGGGGAGAAGTGTGACTTATGAAGTATTTAGTATCATAGGATATGTCTTAATTGTAGTAGCAATCAGCTTATTATTTCTTAAGTATGTTGGACAGCGAACTCAAGTAAGTGGGCAGTCTATGGAAGATACTCTACATGATAAAGATAATTTAATTGTAGATAAAATTACGTATCGTTTCAAAGACCCAAAAAGATTTGATATTATTGTATTTCCCTATCGTTATCAAAAAGATACTTTCTATATTAAGCGTATCATAGGATTACCAGGTGAGACTGTGATGATTGAAGATGGAATCATCTACATCAATGGAGAACCTTTAGAAGAAGATTATGGAAAAGAAGTCATTGAAGACTCTGGAAGGGCAGGGGAGCTAATAACACTTGGAGATGATGAATACTTTGTGATGGGAGACAATCGTAATCACAGCAAAGATAGTCGAGCTACTGATGTAGGAAATATTAAGGGTGATGAAATAGTTGGTCGTGCCTGGGTAAGGATTTGGCCTTTTAATAAAATTGGTGTCTTAAAGCATCAGTAATGGAATAAAGCATACATGGAGTAGGACTGAGCGTGGAAGAAGAAAATCCAAGGCTCAGTCTTTTTCTTAATTTATATAAAGGAGATAGGATGAAAACCATATTAGAAATAAAAAAAGAGTTTGAAGATACAAGGATAGAAGATTTGGAACGTATCATTGAGATTTACCAGTTAGATCAACGTCAAGGTGTGAAAAAATTATGTAAAAAATATAAACATCAAATAGAGTCTTTAGAAGAAGAAAAAAGAAGAACTTATGAAATGGGTCAATTTGAAAGGAAATATGAAAGCTATGGCGCTATCTGTGGAATTGATGAGGTGGGGAGAGGACCTTTAGCAGGTCCAGTGGTGGCAGGAGCTGTGATTCTTCCTAAAGATTGTCAGATCCTATATATCAATGATTCTAAAAAATTAAGTGAAAAAAAGAGAGAGTATCTGTATGATATCATCATGGAAGAGGCTATTGCAGTAGGCATAGGGTTTGCAACACCAGAGCGTATCGATGAAATAAACATTTTACAAGCGACTTACGAGGCCATGAGACAAGGGATTGCCAATCTAAAGGTAACACCAGATCTTTTATTGAATGATGCAGTCACCATACCACAAGTCATGATTCAGCAAGTGCCAATCATCAAGGGGGATACAAAAAGTATTTCTATTGCAGCGGCAAGTATCGTAGCAAAAGTGACACGGGATCGTCTCATGATGGAATATGATAAAATTTATCCGGAGTTTGGATTTGCTAGTAATAAAGGATATGGTTCATCTACCCATATTGAAGGAATTAGAAAATACGGAATAACACCAATACATAGAAAGAGTTTTTTAAAGAATTTGATATAATCCTTATGGTGGGAAAGTTAAGGGGGAGAGTGACACGAATAAAAGAATAGTAGGAGATCAATTTGAACAACAAGGGGTGAAATTCCTTGAAGAATTAGGTTATAGAGTCATACAGCGCAATTTTCGTTGCCGAATAGGGGAAATAGATATTATTGCAAAAGATCAGAAAACCTACGTATTTGTAGAAGTTAAATATCGTAAGAATAATAAAAAAGGAGCTCCTGTAGAAGCCGTTCACGATTCTAAACAACGTAAAATTTGTAAGACTGCTGATTACTTTCGAATGATAAGGCATTTATCAGAGGAAGATCCTTGCAGATTTGATGTTTTGTCAATAGAAGGACAAGAGATAACACACTATAAAAATGCATTTCCCTATAGGGTATAACATGAGGAGGATGAAATGAATCAAGAACAAGTCATATGGAAAAGAACAAAAAAAGATCCAATTCTTTCTTTTATCACAGGGGAGGTGCCTTATTTAGAGTTTCCATCATTAAAGGAAACAGGAATTGTTCATCACTGTTTTTCTACAAGACTTGGAGGTGTAAGTACAGGAATTTATAGCTCCATGAATTTAAGCTATACTAGAGGCGATCAAGTGGAGGCAGTGACTGAAAATTTGCGTAGAA
>DVLR01000151.1 GCA_018715425.1 Candidatus Merdenecus merdavium | reverse complement strand
GTGTTGCCGTTCCATTCATTTGAATCTGCGCTCTCATATCCTCTGGTATTACTTGATTTTCTTCTCTTAGGTACTTTTCGTAATTCATTCATGCCCTCCAAAATAAATGCACATGCTTATCTACATGTGCTATCTTACATCCCTATGATTCAATTTAATAGGACACATTTTAGAAAAGTGTCATGTTTAGAAATTATTCAGTGTCTTTGCAATTAATCTACTCAGCTCCGCCATACCTACCTTCTCTGGATTTGAAAGAAAATAGATTAATCCTGCAACGGTTGCACCTGAAATAATCTCCATTTCCATTTCTGAGATATGCTTTCCCTCTTTACGCTTTCGTTCAAATAATTGATATGCTATGCGTGTTTTCCATCCATTAATAAATTCAATATCCGCTCTAACGGTCGAGAATAGTACAAACTCTTTCCTATTTTCTAGCATAAAATCCAATGTTTCCTGATAGAATAGAAAATCTTCTGGAAGCGTTTTTTTCACATCCATAACGCCAAGATTTAACTCAAACAATGTATTCAGAAGATAATCTTCTCTTTCCTTTATTACATCTTGTACCGTATTATAATAGCTATAAAAGGTGTTTCTCGACACATTAGCTTTTGTACACAATTCTTTTACATCAATCTCGGATACTTTCTTCTTTTGTAACAAAGTAATTGCCGCCTCTTGGAGTGCTTTCATAGCAAGAGTCGTTTTCTTATTCTTATATTCCAATATATATGAATACGGATTCATCTTCCCACCAACTTCACATTCTACAAATTATCTACTGTAAATATTCAACAAATTCTGTCACATGAAACCCATCCACCAATGAGTGATGTGCTTGCACCGTGAATGGCAATGTTGCAATTAAGAAAATTCAAATTTTCGCTTTTACTAAACATCTTTATTGTACCATTTTTACCACAATTCTGCTATCGATTTTTATATGTTTTACAACACAAAAGTGGAGCAGTTTCCCACTCTACTTTTTGCTTTACCTTGCCCCTCTATCAGTCTTTCTCTGATGCTCGTCGCGGCTATCTGTTCCTTAACCTGCTGTTGTTTCTGTTGTAGCTTTGCTGTAAGGCTGTCATCTACCTTTTTATTAACTTAACTTCTTTTGTTTAGCCCTTGTATTTTGTATCATGCTAAACAATTTGAGTTAAGTCAAGTGGTTTTCAAGAAAAACTTATTTACTCGTGTCATACTACTTCTAAACAAATACCGTTAAGGAATCAATGCCTCTATGGACAAAATGCTTCGTGCATGGCTTGCCGAAGCAAAGAAGCTGGAAAGTGGAGAAAGCACCAAAGAGGAATATGATGATCGGCGTTACAAGTATCTAGAACTTGATACCCACTAAAATGGGGAAAAGGTTCCTTCTAAGGCTTTAAGTGATATGCTCATTGCAGAAATGAAAAAACAAGAAAAGAAAGAAACCAAAAACAAAAAGAGAAAATAGACATTTAAAAAAACCTTACCGATATTCAGTGACATTTCTGAAAATCAGTAAGGTTTTATTATGCTATTAAAGTAATCCCATTCATTGAATAAGGAAAATTACAAACATATAGCCATTTATATCCGAATAAACAAGCTGAGGTAATGGACAAAATAAATGAAATGGTATCAAAACGTTATCAGAGCGAAAAACAAAACTCCCCAAGCCCTTGATAAATAAAGACTTTGGAGAGTATTGTGTATTATTCCATCTCTATCGTAGCTGGCGGCTTACCAGTACAATCATACAGAACTCTATTCACATGTTTTACTTCATTTACAATTCTACTTGATACTTTACCAATCAAGTCCCAAGGAAGTTCTGCAAACTCTGCCGTCATAAAGTCTATGGTATTTACAGCCCTTAAAACAACTGCATAATCATAAGTTCTTTCATCACCCATAACTCCAACGGATCTCATGTTAGTCAGTGCTGCAAAATACTGTCCAATACTTGTATCAAGACCAGCATTAGCGACTTCTTCACGGAAGATGTGGTCTGCTTCTTGAACTATTTTTACTTTATCAGCGTTCACTTCTCCGATGATTCTGATTCCTAAACCAGGACCTGGGAAAGGCTGTCTAAATACTAATTTTTCAGGGATTCCAAGTTCTAAACCAGCTCTTCGAACTTCATCTTTGAAGAGATCTCTAAGTGGTTCGATAATCTCTTTAAAGTCTACGTAATCTGGTAATCCCCCAACGTTGTGGTGTGATTTAATTACTGCTGAGTTACCGATTCCACTTTCTACAATGTCTGGATAAATAGTTCCTTGAACTAAGAAATCAACAGTTCCGATCTTTTTAGCTTCCTCTTCGAAGACACGAATAAACTCTTCTCCGATGATCTTTCTCTTTTGTTCTGGTTCTGTTACTCCTGCTAGTTTATCGTAAAATCTTTGTTGAGCATTAACCCTTGTGAAGTTTAAGTCATATTGTTTTGTAAATACTTCTTCTACTTCATCTCCTTCATTTTTACGAAGTAATCCATGATCAACGAAGATACAGTGAAGTTGCTTTCCAACTGCTTTTGATAATAATACTGCCGCCACGGATGAATCTACACCACCAGACAATGCACAAAGCACTTTTCCGTCTCCTACTTTTTCGCGAATACTCTTGATAGCATTTTCTACAAAAGAATCCATTCTCCAGTCTCCTGCGCATCCACAAACTCCAATAACAAAGTTTGAAAGCATTGTTTTTCCTTCCGTTGTATGAAGTACCTCTGGATGGAACTGCATGAAGTAAAGTTTCTTTTCTATATTCTCTGCTGCTGCAACTGGACAATCTGCTGTATGAGCAATCACTTTAAATCCATCTGCTACTGTTTCAATGTAATCGGTATGACTCATCCAACACGTTGTTGGCGTGCTTACATTTCTAAATAGATCAGAGGATTGATCCACATGTAAATCAGTTTTACCATATTCACTTACTGGTGCTTTCCCTACAACACCTCCTAACATATGTGTCATAAGCTGTGCACCATAGCAGATTCCTAAAATTGGAATTCCTAAATCATAAATCCCTTTATCGCATGATGGTGAGTCCTCTTGGTAAGCACTGTTTGGCCCACCTGTAAAAATGATTCCTTTTGGATTTATTTTCTTTATTTTATCAAGACTGATGGTATGGGGATGGATTTCACAATACACATTGCACTCCCTTACACGCCTTGCAATTAACTGGTTATATTGACCGCCAAAGTCTATAACGATTACTTTTTCTCTATTCACAAGTATTCCTCCTACGACATATTATCTTCTTATTATATGCTAAACGATCTGTTTTTACAATATTTTTTATCATTATCCGAGGATTTTATTATAAGAATCAATGTTCAGAGTAAATACACCTTGATTTCACCTAATTTAAGTCCTTATTCTAGATAATCCTTTATTTGAATCCACTCCCCTAATAATTGTTCCAATGAATAAGCTGCATTAGCAGGGCTTGTAGATGGAAGTTGGATCATTTCCCTTTTTGTGCTTGGATATGAATATTTATAATAAAGCTGGAAAGCCTTGCCACCATTACCATAAATCTGTTTCATATCCGTTTGTTTTAAAATGAGAGATAAGTCAGCTGGAACCACATCCTTTATACTACTATCTCTAGAACCAATAATTTCACAGCTATGGATCACGTCCCAAAGAGCTATCCCATGTTTTAACAACAGTTCCTTTTTATCCTCAATGGTTTCTGGCTTTACCTCACCAGTTATAAGGCTCAAAACCTTCCAAAATCGGTTCCTTGGGTGCCCATAAAAGAACTGATTTTCTCTCGATTTAACAGAAGGGAACGTTCCCAAAATTAATATTTTAGAATTTTCATTAAAAACTGGTGCAAAAACATGCTCCACTTTCTCATATTGTGTCATTTTTTCCCTTTCCTTTTTGGTTTCTATATTTAGCATATCATCCTCGCTTTTAATTTCATCATCATTCTTTACTATCCATATTTTCCACTATATTATACTTTATGCCTTGAATTTCTTTCTTATTTTATCATGTCATCTTTCATTATACAATTTTCAAATCAACGGTAACTGGATTCTTACAAGATGTTTTGGCTCTAATATCACTACATATTACTGGATTCTTTCCATCTACTATTACATTCATGAAAAAACTGTTGCAAGCATCTCCTGCAACAGTTTTCAAACTTTATCTTGATTAGAACTAAAGTACCATAATTTTTATACTGATAGATTTTTTATTGAAGCTCTTTAACGTTTTAACTTCTTTAATATTTCTCTTTTATACTCTAAAAACTCCTCTTTTAATGAAAAATCTTTCCTTTCCATACGAGGCTCTCTAATGATAATTTCGTCTGTAATCCTACCAGGTTTTCCTTTCAGCAAATAAATACGATCGGATAGAAGAATTGCCTCATCAATATCATGAGTAATAAATAAGGTAGATAAATGAAGATCTTCCATCATTTTTAAATACCAATCATACATATCCTTTTTTGTAAATGTATCTAAAGCACTAAAAGGTTCATCCAATAGGGTGATCTTTTGGGAAAACATATAAGTTCTAAGAAGTGCTGCTCTTTGTCGCATTCCACCAGATAACTGATGTGGATATTTTTTTTCATTCCCTTCTAGGCCAAATCTCAAAAGATGTGGATATACCTGATCTCTAGCCACTTTTTTGTTTACCCCTTTCAATACTAAAG
>DVLR01000012.1 GCA_018715425.1 Candidatus Merdenecus merdavium | reverse complement strand
TTATTTAATATGTTGAAAGAAATAAAAAGGTTAGGATAATGCTATGCGCAGAACATCTTTCAACATTTAATTTGCGCGATATTGTAATCAAATTACAATATGCATAGGTGTAATTGATGGATGATAAAGTCTTTGACAAAATACATGAAGTAGATTTGAAACACACAATGGAAGATTCTTATATCAAATATGCAATGAGTGTTATTGCTGCACGAGCTTTACCGGATGTAAGGGATGGTTTAAAGCCGGTTCAGCGAAGAGTTCTGTTTTCTATGATAGAACTTAACAATGGACCGGATAAGCCGCATCGTAAATGTGCCCGTATCGTCGGTGATACAATGGGTAAATACCATCCTCACGGCGATAGTTCAATTTACGGAGCATTGGTAAATCTGGCACAGCCATGGTCAACAAGATATCCTTTGGTAGACGGACATGGTAACTTTGGTTCTGTAGATGGGGATGGTGCAGCAGCCATGCGTTATACAGAGGCGAGACTGAGTAAAATTTCTATGGAAATGCTGTCAGATATTAATAAAAATACAGTTGATTTTGCTCCAAACTTTGATGAGACGGAAAGAGAACCAGTTGTTTTGCCAGCTAGATATCCAAATTTACTGGCTAATGGTGCAAGTGGTATTGCTGTTGGAATGGCGACGAACATACCGCCACACAACTTAAATGAAATCATTGATGCTGTTGTAAAAATTATTGATAACAGAGTTGAAGAAGACAGAATAACAGAGTTAGATGAAATTCTTGAAATTGTGAAAGGTCCGGATTTTCCTACCGGTGGAACAATTCTAGGAACCAGAGGAATTAATGAAGCCTATAGAACCGGCCGTGGTAAAATAAGAATACGTGCAATCACAGATATTGAACCAATGGAAAATAATAAAAGCAGAATTATTGTTTCAGAACTTCCATATATGGTTAATAAAGCAAGATTGATTGAAAAAATTGCAGATTTAGTAAAGGATAAAAAGATTGATGGAATTACAGATTTAAGAGACGAATCTGATAAAGATGGAATGCGTATTGTAATTGAGTTAAGAAGGGATGTAAATGCAAATGTTGTGCTAAACCTTCTTTATAAACATACACAAATGCAGGATACATTTGGTGTCATTATGCTTGCTCTTGTCAATAATGAACCAAAAGTACTTAATTTACTACAAATGTTAAATTATTATCTGGCCCATCAGGAAGAGGTAGTAACAAGAAGAACTAAATATGAATTAAATAAAGCAGAGGAACGTGCCCATATCTTAGAGGGATTACTAATTGCTTTAGATCATATAGATGAAGTGATAAGAATTATAAGAGCTTCTCAAAATACACAGATTGCAAAGCAAAACTTAATGGATAATTTTAAATTATCAGAAGCACAATCACAGGCAATCGTTGACATGAGACTTCGTCAGTTAACTGGTTTGGAAAGGGAAAAACTAGAGCAGGAATATAACGAGTTAATGGAAACAATTGCAGGATTAAAAGCAATTCTAGAAGATGAAAAGTTGTTACTTGGTGTGATTAGAGAAGAAATTATTATTGTTAGAGATAAGTTTGGAGATGACAGACGAACATCCATAGGATTTGATGAATATGATTTATCCATGGAGGATCTAATCCCTGTGAGTGATACTGTAATAGCTATGACAAATAAAGGCTACATCAAGAGAATGACCATTGATAACTTCAAAGCCCAAAACAGAGGTGGAAAAGGTATCAAAGGAATGCAGACAATAGAAGAAGACTTTATTGAAGAGCTGTTTATGACGACTACCCACCACTATATTATGTTCTTTACAAGTAAAGGAAGAACTTATAGGTTAAAGGGTTATGAAATACCTGAGGCTGGAAGGACTGCAAGGGGAACTGCCATTATTAACTTATTGCAATTACAGCCGGGTGAAAAAATAAGTGCTGCCATACCAATTAAAGAATACAAAGAAGATGAGTATTTATTTATGGCAACAAAAAATGGTATTGTTAAAAAATCTTCTATAATAGAGTATAGTAATATTAGAAAGAATGGTCTGCAAGGTATTACACTAAGAGAAGATGATGAATTAATTGAAGTAAAAACTACAGATAATACAAGAGATATTTTCCTTGTTACAAAATATGGACAATGTATAAGATTTAACGAAAAAGATGTTCGTAGGACAGGTAGAAGTTCCATTGGTGTGAGAGGAATGAACCTTACAGATGATGATGAAGTAATCGGTATGCAGTTGGATTCTCAAGGAGAAGCCTTATTGATTGTTTCAGAAAATGGTATGGGAAAACGTACATTGACATCAGAATTTACAGTTCAGCACAGAGGTGGAAAAGGTGTCAGGTGCTATAGAATCAATGAAAAAACCGGTAATGTAGTAGGTGTTAAGGCAGTAAATGATGATAAAGAAATTATGATTATTACAACAGAGGGTATCATTATACGAATTGCAGTGGATAATATCTCAACACTGGGACGCTCTACTTCGGGTGTAAAATTAATTAACATTGATTCAGAAAAAGAAATATCAGTTGCAAGTATAGCAAAAGTAAGAGAAAATAAAGAAACAGAAGATGATACAGAGGTAGAAGAATCTGAGGAAGCACAAGAGGCAGAGATTATAGAATAGGGAAAATAAGGATAGGACATTTGTGGTCTTATCCTTTCCCCATGTTATTGTTAATGAGTAGTCTAATCAGTATGAAAGGTACAGATATGAAAGAAAACATTAGAAAATTTATGGCTAAAGGCGGCTTTATTCTGGTAATAGCGACAATTGCAATCGTTGCATATTTTCTAATTTTAGAATTTGCAAATAATATATTTAAAGAAAGCATTAAAGAAGTGCAGATGGTTATTAACAATGATGGAACAATATCTGTACCGCTGGAAGGAGACACTTCGAATCTTTATATATATTGGGAGACAGACGGAGGAACGGTAAAACCTGTAAGAGTCCCGCAAAATGAAGAGGAAATAGATATGCACAATCTGGATACTCAGTTTTCAGAGGATAATAAGTGGCATGTAGCTTATACCCATAGTTCAGAAAGTGTTGTATGGAGCCCTCAGGATGATGATGGATTTGAATATGAATCAGCTACAATCCGGGCAACTTTATACGCTGCTACTACTGATCAAATTGTTTCTTATATTGGGGACCAGACAGTAGAAAAGATAATGACAATCACTTTAGTTAACAAGGATGGTGCTGCTGAGCAGGTGGAAGACAGATTATTTACCAACCCTGTGAGAAAAGGTGCAGATAGTAACTGGAACCAAATCTATATTGTTGAAAATAAAATTGAAAAGAAATATACACTAGCTTATCGAACAGGAAATCAAATTAGTGAAGATGGAAATTTGGCACTATGCTGGACTTCAGACAAAAATGTTTTATATGAAACAAATTTATTTTTAGGTGGAATTCCTAATTTTGTGGAAAAGAAAACAGATGACAAGGGAGCACAATCCGTATTATCCTCTGTAAATATGGTCACATGTAATATAAAGGAACCTACAACGATAGAAGCTTTTATTGTAGATATTAACAGTGAGTCTTATAGAAAAAATGATTTTGTAGAAGAAGATAAGATGTGCAAAGCAACGTTAAAAATTGAGCAGTAGCCAAGGAGTAAGCCATCATGAGAGAAATAGATGTGGATATTATTACACAAAATATAAAGGAGATGTGTATAGAAGTTAATCATACATTATCAAAAGATATGATTAGTCTCTTTCAGACAGCTGTAGAAAAAGAAAAATCACCCTTGGGTAAGCAGGTACTAAATCAGCTTCAGGAAAATCTTGAGATTGCAAAGGAAGATAGAATACCAATATGTCAGGATACAGGAATGGCGGTTATATTTGTTGAAGTAGGTCAAGATGTACATCTTGTGGGAGGCAGTTTAGAAGATGCGGTTAACCAAGGAGTTAGGGAAGGATATGAGACGGGATATTTAAGAAAATCTGTTGTTAATGATCCTATTGTAAGAGAAAATACGAAAGATAATACTCCTGCCGTAATTCATTATGAAATAGTAGAGGGTAATGAAGTCAAATTAACAATTGCTCCAAAAGGTTTTGGCAGTGAAAATATGAGTAAAGTGTATATGTTGAAACCATCGGATGGAATCGAAGGTGTAAAAGAAGCAGTGATTCAAACTGTAAAAGAAGCCGGTCCTAATGCATGTCCACCTATGGTGATAGGAGTCGGGATTGGAGGGACTTTTGAAAAGTGTGCAATTTTAGCTAAAAAAGCTCTTACGAGAGATGCACTTTCCAAATCCAAAATTCCTTATGTAAAAGAATTGGAACAAGAATTGTTAAATGAGATAAATAATTTAGGAATTGGTCCGGGAGGTCTAGGTGGAACAAACACAGCTTTTGCAGTAAATATTTTGACTTATCCAACTCATATAGCAGGTCTGCCTGTTGCAGTAAACATTTGTTGTCATGTAAATAGACATATTAGCAGAGTGATATAGTAAGACAGGAGGATTAGGCTATGGATCAATACATAAACGTTCCTATATATAATATAGAAGAAATACAAAATTTAAAAGCGGGAGATTATGTTTATATTACAGGAAAGATTTATACAGCCCGGGATGCTGCGCATAAAAGAATGTACGAATCACTTTTAAAAAATGAAAGTCTTCCTATTATATTAGAAAATAATTTTATTTATTATATGGGACCATC
>DVLR01000150.1 GCA_018715425.1 Candidatus Merdenecus merdavium | reverse complement strand
ATCTCTTAATTGAAAAGTATATATTTTCCCATCTTCAGAGATTTCATAATCACTAGCTACAGCTGGCTTTAAATCACCTTTTTCATCTGGCTTTACTAAGCCTTCATAGATATTAAATAAAATTTCTTTGGTTCCTGCGCCATCTGCATGATGAGGGTCAAGACTATCGATATCTTGGGGAATTCCTACTGTCATAGAACCTCCCATAATAGGATCTTTCATTACTCCTTCTTGAGTTGTTTCCCTTTGAGAATTATGATCTTCATTGTCCTTCGTCTTTTTGCCTGAACATCCGCTCAGTGCAGTAGATAATACAACGACGGCTAACAGTAAAAGATTTTGAAACATTCTTATTCTCTTCATGTTATCACCTTACTTTCATAATATTTCTCTCATTATTTTATTGTCCACATCATTCTATCGCTAATCAAAATGAAGTGCAAGAGATTCTTGATATTTTGGTGTACTTTATTGTATACAAGATTATTTTAAGATTTTTTTAAGCTCATCCATAAAAGTGTTCACATCCTTAAATTCACGATATACAGATGCAAAACGCACATAAGCAACCGCTTCCAAATCCTTTAATTTATCCATAATAATCTCGCCTATTATTTCACTTTCGATTTCTTTTTCCTCTCGATTAAAAATCTCAGTTTCAACTTCATCAATCAATCTATTGATTTTCTCAATAGGAATTGGTCTTTTATGGCATGCTCTTAAAACGCCCGCCTCTATTTTTGCACGTTCATATTGTTCCCTATTTCTATCTTTCTTAATTACAATAAGGGGTATTGTTTCTACCTTTTCATAAGTAGTAAACCTTTTTTTACATTCATCACAAAGTCTCCGTCTTCTTATGGAACTATTATCATCTGCTGGTCTTGAATCTACCACTCTTGTATTGTCTTGATTACAAAATGGACATTTCATCCTTCATCCTCCCATGTAATACATCTTCTCTTTTATGTTTACATAAGTATATCGAATTTACAGACCTCTGTCAATGAATTGTCACACATTTACCAATCCAAGCATATCATAATGATAAAGGTAATAGAATGGAGTCTTTATGAGATTATGTGATATTAGACAAAAAGAAGTTATTAATATTTGCACCTGCCGATGTTTAGGCTGCGTGGGTGATATTGATATAGATGAATGTACTGGTTGTATCATTGCTATCATTATACCAGGCCCAGGTAAAATCTGTAGTTTCTTAGGTCGCGATACGGAATACATAATTCCATGGTGTAATATTAAACAGATAGGCGCCGATATCATTCTAGTAGAAATTGATGAAGAGGAGTGCTTAAAAAAATGTGTCTAAGCTCTGCCCTTTGTAAAGGGCAGACATAAATTTATATTAATGTTTTAAATAAGCTTTCATACTCTTTAAAGCATTCTTCTCTAAGCGACTTACTTGTGCTTGGGATATATGAATCATATCCGCAACTTCCATCTGAGTTTTTCCTTCAAAAAAACGTAATTGAATAATATATTTTTCTCTATCACCCAATCTTTTCATTGCCTCATTTAGAGCCAAGCCTTCAATCCAACGTTCCTCTTTGTTTTTTTTATCACTGATTTGATCCATAACATAAAGCGTATCTCCGCCATCGGAATAAACTGGTTCATATAGGCTTACAGGATTTTGTATGGCATCCATAGCCATAACAATATCTTCTTTCGCTATTCCTATTTCTTCTGCTATCTCATGTATCGTAGGTTCCTTTGAATTTTTTTTCATATAGTTTTCTTTTGCATAAATAGCTTTATATGCCGTATCTCTTAAAGATCTACTAACTCTGATACTATTATTGTCCCTTAAATATCTTCTGATTTCTCCTATAATCATAGGTACAGCATAGGTAGAAAACTGAACATTAAGACTAGAATCAAAATTATCGATAGCCTTTATTAACCCGATACAGCCAATCTGAAAGAGATCATCTGCATTTTCGTTACTATTGGAAAACCTCTTAATTACACTTAAGACTAACCTTAAGTTTCCTTTGATATACTCTTCTCTAGCCTCTTCATCACCTTTTTCAATTCTCTCGAATAATGCTTTTTTCTCATCGTTTTTAAGAAGAGGTAATTTAGCGGTATTTACTCCGCATATTTCTACTTTATTAAGAGCCATATTGTGCATCCTCCTAAAATTTACTTCTAGTAAAATGATTCACAATACAGCTCTATTATATTCAAGATTCAGGAAAATAAAGTCAACTTTTACTCCTTGACAATTTTTTTTAGACCTTCTCTTATGCTTCTATCAGTTTCAGCAAGTCTCTAATGTCTTGAAAAACAAAATCAGCTCCTGCTTTTAAATATTGTTGTTTTACCATTTCTGATAAATCATCTTTTTCATCCTGACTAAGTGCCGCAAACTCTTCCATAGAAAGTCCCATAACAGAACTCCCTTCAATGATACCAGCCGTCCAAACACCAGCATGATTTCCCTCTTGGATATCGGATATGGTATCTCCTACTTTTAGTACCTTACTGGTATCCATAATCTTTAGTAACTCCATATTTTTAAAGATCATATATGGATATGGTCTTCCCATGCCACCAACAGTATCTGGGGTAACTAGCACATCGGGTTCATAACCTTGTTCTTTTGCTTCATGAGCTACTATCTCCATCATACCATCTGTATAGCCTGTGGTTGATCCTATTTTAATCCCCTTGTTTCTTAACCATTCAACCGTCTCTAACACGTATGGTTTTGGTTTTGAAAATTCTTTTAAAATACCCATGAGCCTTACCTCAAATTGTGAATAAATAATTTCCACATCTGATTCCGTGTAAGGTCGATTCCAAGTTTCCAACCATAGTCCATTTACTCTTTCTTGATTCAGCATATACCTAATATGATCTTTTTTTAACATCCCCATTGGTTCTCTTACTTCATCTATTGTAACCTTTATGTTGCAGCTACCAAAAGCATCGATAAATGCCTGAACTGGTGCCATGCTTCCAAAGTCCACAGTCGTACCAGCCCAATCAAGAATCACACCTTCTATGCTTTCTATTTTCTTATTATTCATGTTATATCTCCTCCAAAAAGTTTTTCATAATATTTGTTAACTTGATCATATCTTCTTCATAGATTTCTCCAATATTTCCAATTCTAAAAGTTTCTGCCTCAGTGACTTTTCCAGGGTAAATGGCATAACCTTGTTCTTTAACGTATTGATACATCTGTTCAAAACTAAATGATTTTTGATCTGGATAATAAAAAGTTGTAATGACTGGTCCCTGATGTTCATCGGTAATATAAGGCTTGAAACCAAGTGCTTCCATATTCTTAATCAACAGTTGATTACACTTCATATATCTCTTT
>DVLR01000149.1 GCA_018715425.1 Candidatus Merdenecus merdavium | reverse complement strand
TCTCCACTAATGAAATTCAAATACTTATTCGTTTTTTTAAAAGAATCTCTTTTCTATATCTATTTTGGTTTGTAATATATATGCCTGCTGTGATATGGAAACATCGATATTTTTTAGATTATGATATAATTACTTCAATGGGGATGCTGACAAAAGATTTGTTATTAGGTTTTACTTTTCCTGGTAGTTGGTTTCTTTCTGCGCTATTTCTATCGGTTATAGTGGTGTATTTATGTAACCGTTTTTTGAATTCTTACGTATCTTTCGCCATTTTTTTTGCATTATCTATATATATAAAATTTGCATGTAATTTCCCAGATACTTGGCATGTGATATTTGATTGGCTTACATTGAATGTGAGAAAAGAAGTTGAATTAACTTTTTTGTCTTCGCTTATATGGGTGTCAATGGGAAATATATTGGCTCGTACAGATTTACTTGCAAAACTTGAATGTAGAAGAATTGTGATATTTTGTGTGTTGACCTATTTTTTATGGTTTATAACTGCTTTGCAAATATTTATTTATCCTTTTGCCGTCGGATTGTTTATGCTAGGATATTGTGTGAAATTAACTGATAGACCTTGTTTTAAAATGATGAGAAGTATGAGTATTCTTTTTTTCTTGTCGCATTTTACTATGGCGGGACAAGTAGAAGATTATTTCTTAACGCTCTTCCCTAAGCCTTATTTTGCTGTGATTTATTATTTGATAGTCCTTTTGTTGTGCTCATTTTTCTCGTTTGCAATTTTGACAATTGAAAAAAATAAATATTTTCATTTTGTTAAATATAGTCATTGATTTTCTTTTGTACCTATAAAAAGAGTTACGAGAATCTGATGCTAGCAAATGGGTACTTCAATTAACCAAATAAATCTTTTGATAATGATTTCCTTAAATGGCTACATCCTTGATTCTCAAAAGAGAATAAGTCAATTGGATACTTATATATATTCCATCAATCATTTTATTATTCTATGACCTACGGTATTATTACTCATTACATGGTGCACAATCATGGTGCATTGCTTCAACTGACAGCTTTAATAAAAGTATTAGCGAAAAAAGGCATTGATGCTCGCGCATTACAGTTTGATAAAAATTATGATTTCCTTGGAATCGAACTGAAATCGAAGTATAATATATCAGTAAAATCAGTTGGAGTCTATCTGAAATACCTTCATCAAGAAGGATTGAGAAAGACATGGTATAATATAAAGAAGCGGAATTTGCTAAGTGATTACAAATCACAAAATAAATTAATAGGAGAGTATTACTCTAGCATCAATCATCTGGATGCGGTAATTGTGGGTAGTGATGAAGTTTTTGCATTGCATACAGGTCCTACTCCTGTATTCTTCGGACATGCCCTTCCTACAGAGAACGTGTTTTCTTATGGGGGAAGTTTTGGGCCAACAACCGTTGAAGATGTGAAACTTTATCATTGTGAAGCTTTTGTCGCAAGTGGTTTAAAAGCAATGAAAGGTGTTTCTGTAAGAGACATGAACAGCTGGAACGTTGTTGAAGCATTAACGGGTATTGAACCTACAATAGTCTGTGACCCAGTAATTCTTTATGGTTTCCAACAAGAAGTTGCTCAGTTGAATAAGCCAGATATACCTCCTTATTTATTGGTTTATGCATATGATAACCGTATGAATGACCAAATAGAAGTGGAAGCCATTAAAGCTTATGCCAAAAAACATAATCTTAAAACGCTTTCTCCAGGTTTTTATCATGAATGGTGCGACTATAATGTTAATGTTGATCCAATAGAACTATTAGGTTATTTTAAATATGCAGATAATATAATAACAGATACTTTTCATGGAAGCGTTATGTCTATTATAACCAATTCTTCTTTTATGGTAAAGACTCGAGAAAGCAACTACAATAAACTATATAGTCTGTTAAGTGAATACCAGTTATCTGATAGAATAATTACAAACTTAAACACAATGGAAGATGTCTCTTGCAAGTATGTAAATTGGAAAATTGTAAATGAAGAGATAGGAAAAAGAAGAAAGGAAGCAATGCTTTTTTTGGATAGAATAGTTGAAATGTGTAAATAAATTAAATAGATCTATATGTATACTGAACTAAAAGTTTATCAAATTATTATCGCTCTTTTTAAAAAATATAATGTAAGGCATTGTGTACTTTCAGCTGGGAGTCGAAATGTACCTTTTGTTCATTCTGTGGAAGAGGATTCTTTTTTTCAATGTTACTCGGTTGTCGATGAACGTAGTGCGGGATATTTTGCACTAGGTCTTGCTCAACAGTTACAAGAGCCAGTCGTAATCTCTTGTACTTCTTCCACGGCAACATGCAATTATTGGCCGCCAATAGCAGAGGCTTATTATCAAAATGTGCCATTGATTGTTTTGACGAGTGATAGGAATCCAGCGATGTTGGGGCAATGGGAAGATCAGATGATAGATCAAGTTGGAATGTTTGATCGTCATGTGAAAAAATCCGTCAATTTACCGGAAGTTGAGACTCATGAAGATTTTATCTTTTGTCAACGTTTGGTTAATGAAGCTTTACTAGAAATGAATCATCGTGGAACAGGACCGGTGCATATAAATATTCCGATGCGTTATTATAACAGATCATTTAATTGTTCTGAATTACCTGAAGTACTGAAAATCGAACGTTTGAGTGTATTTGATGATAATTGTTTATGGCAAAAAAAAGTGGAGAGATTGCAGAATAGTCGCCGAATATTAGTTACTTGTGGACAAAGTAGTTTTATTTCGGATGAATTTAAAGAACAACTCAGTATGTTTTTTCGCCATTTCAATTCTTCTATATCCATAGAATATATGTCGAACATGGAATGTGATGGAGCCCTTAATACATCCATTTGTTTAGATAATCGCTATATTGCTGATCATCAGTTTGAGAAAATGTTGCCGGATATTGTTATATCTTACGGCGGAAACATTGTGCAAGGATTAAAAGAACTTTTGCGGCATTTTGCAGGGAAATTTGAACATTGGTTAATTCAAGAAGATGGATGTGTAGTAGACCTGTATAAAAGTTTGACAACCATATTTGAGTGTCCTCCCTTATATTTTTTCAAGTATTGCAATACACATATACTTGATAACATAAAGAATGATATGCAATATCATAATTTACTTGTTCAGCATTCAGAACGAATAACTATTCCAGACTTTGAGTACTCTAACATCTTTGCTATTCGTAAGATTGTTGAAAGTATTCCTGCAAGTTCTTTACTTCATCTTAGTATAAATAGTTCCATTCGGATTACGAATTTTTTCAAAATACCTCCCCATGTAAAGGTGTATGCTAATATTGGAACACATGGCATAGACGGATGTTTATCTTCCTTTCTTGGTCAAGCATCTGCAAGTGATAATTTAAGTTTTTTAATTATTGGTGATCTTTCATTGTTTTATGATATGAATGCACTTCGTTTGCGGCATATAGGTAACAATGTTCGTATTCTAATGATAAATAATCATGGAGGCGAAGAGTTTTATTACAATAAAATGTGGCAGAATGACAACAGTGATTTGCATACAACAGCCCGGCATAATACTAAGGCTAAGGGGTGGGTCTGCGAAAATAATTTTACTTATCTGAGTGCAACAGATAAGGTGTCATTTGATGAAGCATTGAAATTGTTCATGGTTGCGGAATCGGATCGCCCTATCTTCTTTGAAGTTTTTACAGAAATGAAAACTGATGCTGAAGCGATATTTGATTTTTATAATTCAAGCCGTCCTAAAGATATTAAATCTGAACTGCTTCGTCAGGGAAAAGAGTTTACGAAAAAAGTGATTGGACAACAGAAAGCGCAACAAATTATCAATTTGTTAAAGAAATAGAGATATGTCATTGAAAAGCAAACTGAAGCGAGCCATTAGATTTATTTTGAGTAATATTCCGGCACGGAAGTATGATGTACGAATTGTGAATTTAGCCCCTAATGAACTATTAAAAGGGCGCGCTGCACTGATCACTGGTGGGACAAGTGGTATAGGGTATTGTATGGCTGAAACTTTTTTACGTAGTGGTGCTATTGTTGTTATTACAAGTCGTAATAAAGATAGATTGAATAAAAGTTTATCTGAGTTAAACAAGAGTAATTTGTATTCCAATCGTGTTTTTGGGGTAGTTATGGACAATGCGAATATATCTTCATTCCAAGGGTGTTTGGATAAAGTGTTAGATTGTGTTAAGACTGGTGGAGGCACTTATTTAGACATCTTAGTTAATAATGCTGGTGTTATAGGGGGAAATATGCCAAATGCTTGTGAGAAAGACTATGATACAGTACTTGATACGAACTTAAAAGGAGTCTTTTTTCTTTCTCAATTGATGGGCAAATATATGAAAGAGAATAAAATAGAGGGGAATATACTTAATGTAGCTTCGTCTTCTTCTTTACGTCCGGCTGATTCTGCTTATTCTATTTCTAAATGGGGAGTACGAGGGTTGACACTGGGATTGGCTAAATCTCTAGTGTCTTATGGAATAACTGTAAATGGAATAGCTCCAGGGCCTACGGCAACATCTATGTTAGTAAAAGATAATCTCAAATACATAACTAATAATTCAAGTCCTATAGGGAGATATATACTTCCCGAAGAAATTGCTAATATGGCTCTATTCTTAGTTAGTTCATTGGGCAAAACTATTATTGGAGATATAATCTATATGACTGGTGGTGCGGCAACAATTACCTATGATGATGTTAATTGTTCTTTTTGAAATTTGCGTTTATCTCAAATAAAAATCATGCAACTTAAATTTTCTGTACTGCTCTCTGTTTATTACAAAGAGCAACCTGATTTTTTGTTCCAAAGTCTGAACAGTATTTTCTCTCAGACCTTGCTTCCTAATGAAGTCGTTTTGGTAAAAGACGGTTCTCTATTCAATGAACTAGAGTCTGTTATAGATACTTATCAAAAGAAGTATTCTAACTTAAAAATTATTTCCTTATCGACTAATCAAGGCTTAGGAAAGGCTTTAAATGAGGGCTTAAAATATTGTTCTTATGATTTGGTTGCTCGCATGGATACGGATGATATAGCTAAATCCAATCGTTTTGAAAAGCAGATAAAAGTTTTTAAGGAATACCCTGAAATGGATATTTGTAGTTCATGGATAGAAGAGTTTGAAGGAGTAAATGATAATGTGTTATCCACAAGAAAACTCCCAGAATATCATCATGCTATAATAGAATATGCAAAGAAAAGATGTCCGATAAATCATCCAGTTGTAATGTTTCGTAAAAGTGCTGTTCTAAAAGCTGGCGGATATAAGCACTTTCCTTTATTTGAAGATTACTATTTATGGATACGTATGTTGATGAATGGTGCTAAATTCTACAATATCCAAGAAAGCTTACTGTATTTTCGTTTTTCTCCAGAGATGTTTAAAAGACGGGGTGGATGGAAATATGCTATGGATGAATTACGTTTTCAACGTATGATGAAGCAGGAGCATTTTATATCGACTTTTGAATTTCTAAGAAATGTTGCTATTCGTTTTTCAACGCGGATTATTCCAAATTCATGGCGAACATTAATATATAAAAAAATGCTTAGATAAATGTATTTTGATATGAATTATAAAATACTCGATACCCAGCGTATCACCGACTACATATCTACCTCATCTAATGAAGTATCTGTAGAGAACATTATCCTTCACTCTGGTGCCGACAAGCTTCGTGTATATCCCGCTCTTTTCGAGTTAGAGCAGAGTGGATGGTTGGAAGTAGTGGAGCGGGAAGAGCTTGGAGCACCCTCCGTGGTTCGAAAAAAACAAATGAAGACAAATGACAGGTAACAGCGGTTACTTTGTTTAAGGCGCAGCCGAAACTGATTCTTAGGAATGGTTTCGGCTGTTTTTTTTATCAAAATTTAATTACCAATATTACAGGCTGATTGCTCAAAGTCCACTTCGAACCTTCTTTCACTAAACGAATGGCTTCCTGATCAGCCGACTTGCATAAGCCTTGTACAACTGTGATCTGCTCCGGGCTCCCTTC
>DVLR01000148.1 GCA_018715425.1 Candidatus Merdenecus merdavium | reverse complement strand
CTCCGGAATCTGTACATACATATCTCTCATGAAAGAAGTCAGTTTTACAGTATTTTTTTCAGAGTTGATGGTAGCAACCATAATAGCATCAGTATTTCCTCTATACTTATCACTTTTACTATCATGATCTTCACCTAAAAGAAGGATTCTTACCATTGTGCTAACGTTCTTTGTGGTATTTATGGCAGGAGCAGGGGGAATACTTGCATATGGAAATCATTTATTAAATAAAATGGATCAGGATGATGGAGTCAATGCAGAAACCCAGGAAGATGTATTTGAAACAGGAAGTGATGTTTCCAACTTAGAGTCTGTTGATCTAGAGGAATTTACATTTGCAGACGAGGATTTTGAAGGACGTAATGAAAATGGAGTTTACAACATTCTTCTATTAGGAGAAGATCATGATAATCAAAGCGATAATTATAGAGGAAATACAGATGCAATGATGGTTGCCACCATTAATTCTAAGGAGAATACTGTAAAACTGACTTCTTTCATGAGAGATATGTATGTACAGATACCAAATTATACAGATAATAAATTAAATTCTGTTTATGCTAAAGGTGGTATTCAGTTAGTGTACGATGTTTTTATTAAAAATTTTGATATGAAATTAGACGGATACGTTCTGGTAAACTTTTCTAAATTCGAAAAAATTATTGATAAATTAGGTGGCGTTGAAATTACACTATCAAAAGCAGAGGCAGAATATTTAAATACTACGAACTATATTAGTGTAGAATCTGATCGAAATGTAGTCGAAGGAACACAAATATTAAATGGTGCTCAAGCTCTTGGTTATTCAAGGGTTCGCCATATTGGAAATAATGATTACCAGCGTACGGAACGTCAAAGAAACGTGTTAACGGCAATATTCAATAAATTTAGATCGAAAAATATTGTTGAGATGACCAGTATCTTAGAAGATATTTTAGGAGATTTAAAAACAGATATGGATGCCAAAAAAATGATTTCTATAGCAAAAGAATCTTTAGGAGCAGACTTAAAAGATCTTGAAACTTATAGAATTCCAGTAGATAACTCCTTTAAAGAAGCAAATATAAGAGGAATGGCTGTTTTAGTAGTAGATTTCCAAAAGAATATCGATGCTTTACATGAGTTTGTATTTGAAGACCAGGATGATACCCTATCAAATACGGATCAAAATACAGAGCAGGCAGAGGATCAGATAACGGATGAAACCTTAGATAACAAATAAATCATATGTGAGATAGTCCCAAAAAGAACAATCCATTAAGAGCTAATTTTTAGTTTTTATGGATTGTTTTTTCAATTCGCTCACTTCTTTTCTTCGATGGTTTTTCATAGATTGGATAAAGAACAAGATATATCCAACATCTTTATTTAGGGAAGGAGGGGGATGTAAGATCCATGAAAATAAGAAAGAACGGTATGATTTCAAAAAATAGGATAGATTGGTTAAAACAAGTACTGATCTATACCATGTGCATATTATTTTTGGGAATCTTGATTCATGAAATGGGGAACTATTTATGGTCTCGTGGAAACCTAGAGACATTAGTTTTAAATAGCAATGAAGGAGATGGATTTAGAAAACAAGAGTTTTCTACTTTTTCCATTGAACAAATACGAAAGTTTGTAAAAACGGAACAAGTGGAGTTATCGTCTTTATTAACGGTACTGTTAAGCCAAAAAAAGTTTGATGGTAGAGATATAGATCTAAGATCTTATACCTTAGAGGATTACCAAGAGGAAATGGATTTTTTAAAGTCAAAGAACGATCATGGTTTTGAACAATTAAAACAAAGCTATAAAGCCATCTGGGAGGATATTGAGTATTTTCCAATTCCAGTTGCAAAGGATACCAGTGTACCTTTTGTTACCTATGAAGATTCATGGATGTTTGAACGTAATTATGGAGGGAAAAGAGGACATGAAGGAGTAGATCTTATGGCAGGAGTAGAAGAAAGAGGTAAGTATCCCGTAATTAGTATGACAGATGGAGTCGTGGAACGGATTGGATGGCTTGAGAAGGGTGGTTACCGAATTGGAATTAGAAGTACCAATGGAGGTTACTTTTATTATGCACATTTGTCCCATTATAGTGAATCTTTTAAAGAGGGACAATCGATTAAAGCAGGACAGCTTTTAGGCTTTATGGGGGATTCTGGTTATGGACCAGAGGGAACCATGGGACAATTCCCAATACATTTACATCTAGGAATTTATATTAGGACTGAAAATCAAACTGAAGTTTCTGTGAATCCCTATTGGATCTTAAAGTATTTCGAAGAAGATAAACTCACTTATTATTACTAAAAATACAAGTATTTTTAATAGAAGTATGTTATAATTTGATTCATAGTGTAACAAAGTTAGGAGTGGGTATTTATGGAGATAAAGTTATGGCGTGAGATACTAAATCCTTACGAACTAGCTGTTCGTGAGATAAAGGTGAAGTTAGAACATTTAATTACAGAACATAGAGAGTTAGGGGAATATTCTCCCATAGAAACAGTAAATGGAAGAGTAAAATCTATTTCAAGTATTTTAGATAAAGCACAAAAAAAGAAGATACAATTGGATCAGATAGAAGAAGAGATAGAAGATATTGCCGGACTTCGTATTATATGTCAGTTTGTAGAGGACATTGAAAAAGTAGTGGCTCTTATTAGATCTAGAACTGATATGGAAATTAAGAGCGAAAAAGATTATATTAAAAATATGAAGAATAGTGGTTATAGAAGCTATCACCTCATTGTGTATTATACCGTCGAAACCATGAAAGGCAGTAAGCGTCTTCAAGTGGAAATTCAGATTCGTACATTAGCAATGAATTTTTGGGCTACCATTGAGCATTCTTTACAGTATAAATATAAAAAGAATATACCTGATCACATTCGCAAACGTCTAAGCAAAGCGGCCGATGCAATTATCATCTTAGATAATGAGATGTCATCCATTCGAAATGAAATTATGGATGCTCAAAATTCTTTCCAAATTCAAGCCAACATTGTAGCGGATATTTTAAATAATATTCAAAATCTATATAAGGTAGCTAATAAAAGGGAAGTGTTAAAAATTCAGGATGAGTTTTACAGAATTTATGAGTTAAATGACTTAGAGCAGTTGGAACGATTCCATAAGCAGTTAGATATTATAGCAGAGGGGTATCATGCCCAAGATATCCCCAGTAAAAAGTAGCCTTAAGGCATTGTATTAAAGAGGCATGAGATAATAGAAATGAGAGGACAGCCGGATATATGGAATTACCACAAATGTTTTTAGAGCAGATGAAAGACTTATTAGGTCCTAAAGAATACCAGGAGTATATCAACAGTTTTGATGATCCTAAAGTCATGGGAATCAGGGTAAATACTTCGAAAATCTCTACAGAAGGATTTGAAAAGATAGCACCATTTCCTATTGAAAAGATCCCGTTTATTCCTAATGGATATTATTATGAAGAGGGATATCATCCATCGAAACATCCATATTATTTTGCTGGTCTTTATTATATACAGGAACCTAGTGCAATGATTCCAGCAAGCCAGCTACCAGTTCGTCCAGGAGATAAAGTTCTTGATTTATGTGCAGCACCTGGTGGAAAAGCAACACAATTAGGAGCACTCTTAGAAGGCAAAGGTCTTTTGGTGGCCAATGATATCAGTCATTCAAGAGCGAAAGGCTTATTGAAAAATATTGAATTACACGGCATAAAAAATGCTTTAGTAGTCAGTGAAGAACCGAAAAAGTTAAGCAAATACTTCCCAGAATATTTTGATAAAATTTTGATTGATGCCCCGTGTTCTGGAGAAGGAATGTTTCGAAAAGATTCCTCTATGGTATCCAACTGGGTAAAAAAGGGACCAGATGAATATAGTGTCATTCAAAAGGAAATTGTTTCTTATGCAGTAGATATGTTATGTCCAGGGGGTTACCTTTTATATTCAACTTGCACTTTTTCACGGAAAGAAAATGAAGAAACCATTCAGTTTATGTTAGATGAATTTCCAGAATTAGAAATAGTTGAGCCAAAACCATATGAAGGATTTCTTAAGGGATATACAAACTGGATGGATGGCGATAAAAGTTTAGAACATTGCATTCGTATCTTCCCCCATAAAATAAAAGGGGAAGGACATTTTATCAGCCTCCTGAAGAAAAAGGAAAGACAGGAAGAAGAGGTTTTAAAAAAACAGAAGGAAGATAAGGAGTCTAAGAATAAAAAGCCAGACATACCAGAATCTTTAGAAGAATTTTTAAATCAATTATATTTTTCTAATAAGAAGGAAGGAAAGAAAGGTTTCTTCCATCATCCACTGGTGGTAAAAGAGAACAAGGTTTATCTTTTACCAGAAGGTTTGCCAAATACTAAGGGATTACGTTTTTTACGGACTGGATTACTTTTAGGAGAAATCAAAAAATATGGCATGGAACCGAGTCAAGCATTAGCCATGAGTTTAAAAAAAGAGGACTACCCTTTGTGTATAGATTTAGATAGTAAAGATGAAAGGGTCATGAAGTATCTAAAAGGAGAAACCATTGATATTGAGGATCTAAACCTTAAGCAATCTGGCTGGTATTTAGTTTGTGTTTCTTCTTATCCCCTAGGCTGGGCCAAAATAGTAGGTGGAGGCTTTCGTAACAAGTATTATGCTGGATGGAGATGGCAATCATGAGTGTAATGAGATTAGATAAATTTTTATCCAATTTAGGTGTTGGAACCAGGAGTGAGGTAAAAGTTGCTATAAAGAAAAAACAAGTAAGGGTGAATGGAGAAATTGCTGTAAAATCTGATATAAAAATTGATCCAGATAGAGACACGGTTTATTATATGGATGAGAAACTTCATTATGAGGAATATGAGTATTATATGCTCCACAAACCAAAGGGCTATGTTTCGGCAACAGAAGATCCCATCCATAAAACAGTCATGGAATTGATCCCATCTAAAAAAAATGGATTATTCCCTGTGGGAAGATTAGATAAGGACACAGAAGGACTTCTTCTGATAACCAATGATGGGCAGATGGCTCATAACTTGTTGTCACCGAAAAAACACGTGGATAAAACTTACTACGCAAGGATCGAAGGTAAGGTGACTAGAGAAGATGTCTTAGCCTTTCAGAAGGGTGTGGATATTGGAGAAAGCAATCTTACCTTGCCAGCAAAGCTAGAAATCCATAAAAGTGATGATACTTCCATGGTTTCTTTAACCATAAAAGAAGGGAAGTTTCATCAAGTCAAGAGAATGTTTGAAGCCGTAGGTAAAAAAGTAATATATTTAAAGCGTCTTTCTATGGGAACTTTATTTTTAGATCCAAACTTACCAGTAGGCCAAGTAAGACCCTTAACTCCTGATGAAATAAGTTTATTAAAGACCATAGATAAGTCTTATTAAATACGTATGAGGTATTTCAATATGAATAGAGCATTTATGCCAGTGTCCAAAAGGGATATGGAAGAAAGAAATATAGAGCAATTGGATTTTGTATATGTCATTGGGGATGCTTATGTAGATCATCCTTCTTTTGGCTATGCAGTGATAGGAAGGATCTTAGAGGCCAATGGCTATACGGTAGGAATAATTCCACAACCAGATTGGAAAGATAAAAAGAGTATCCAGGTTTTAGGGACACCACGCCTAGGATTTTTAGTGAGTGCTGGAAATATGGATTCCATGGTGAATCACTATTCCGTATCGAAAAAAAGAAGAAGAAATGATGCATATACACCAGGTGGAGTTATGGGAAAACGACCAGATCATGCCACAGTGGTGTATTGTAATTTGATCAGGCAAACCTATAAAGATATCCCCATTATCATTGGCGGTATTGAAGCTAGCCTTAGAAGATTGGCTCACTATGACTATTGGGATAATGAATTAAAACGATCCATATTATTAGATAGTGGTGCCGATATTATTTCATACGGTATGGGTGAGCGGTCCATTGTAGAAATAGCGGATGCTCTTCAAAGTGGAATTGCTGTAAAAGATATTAGTTTTATAGAAGGTACCGTATACAAAGCCAAAGACTTAGGATCGGTTTATGAAGGAGTCAACTTACCACCCTATGAGGATTTAAAAAAAGATAAATTGAATTATGCTAAAAGTTTTTATATTCAGTATAATAATACGGATCCATTTTCAGGTAAGTGTTTAGTAGAGAAGTATTCCAAGAGTTGTTATGTAATTCAAAATCCAGCTTCAAAGCCCTTATCTCAATCGGAGATGGATCGTATCTATTCACTTCCATATGCAAGAACCTATCATCCCATGTATGAAGAGGCTGGCGGAATCCCTGCCATAGCAGAAGTGAAATTTAGCTTAATTAGCAATCGAGGGTGTTTTGGAGGCTGTAATTTCTGCGCTCTTACCTTTCATCAAGGTAGGATTTTGCAAACGAGGAGTCATGAGTCCATTCTTTCAGAAGCCAATCAAATGATTTGGGATAAAGACTTTAAAGGCTATATTCATGATGTAGGAGGACCAACAGCTAACTTTAGATCCACTTCTTGTGAAAAGCAGAATACCAAAGGTGTATGTACCAACAAACAGTGTCTGTATCCCAAACCGTGTAAGAGCCTAAAGATAGACCATCAGGATTATACACTCTTACTACGCAAGTTAAGAGAACTTCCAAATGTAAAAAAGGTATTTATTCGTTCAGGAATCCGTTTTGACTACTTAATCAATGATCCTGACGATACCTTCTTTGAAGAGTTAGTGGAGCATCACGTAAGTGGACAATTAAAAGTAGCACCAGAACATATATCAGATCCAGTGCTACAAAAGATGGGGAAACCTGAAAATGATGTTTATGAGAAATTCACAAAGAAATATAAAGACTTAAATCAAAAACTAGGAAAGAATCAATTTCTTGTTCCATACCTCATGTCTTCTCATCCAGGTTCCACTTTGAAAGAGGCTGTGGAACTAGCGGAATACTTAAGAGATTTAGGATATATGCCAGAGCAGGTGCAAGATTTCTACCCAACACCTTCCACCATATCCACTTGTATGTATTATACGGGGGTTGATCCAAGAACAATGGAAAAGGTTTACGTTCCAATGGATCCCCACGAAAAAGCTATGCAACGAGCCTTGATCCAATATCGTAATCCCAAAAATTACGATTTAGTATTAGAGGCTTTAAGAAAAGCTGGACGCCAGGATCTTATTGGGTTTGATAAAAAATGTTTAATCCGTCCACGCAGAGGAGATCGTAGAGTCCAAGAATTTCATAAGACGTCACCAGAGGTAAAACAAAAGCAAAAAAAGAAAACAATTCGGAACATTCATAAAAAGAAATAAATAGTTGAATGGGAAATGCTGGATTTATGAAAGGAGTATGATGAAAAAGATTGCAATTGTTACAGGAGCATCTTCGGGAATGGGAAAGGAGGCAGTCATACAGATCTCCAGAAAGTATGGCTGGCTTGATGAAATTTGGGTGATTGCCCGAAGAGTTGAACGTTTAGAAGCATTACGGGAAAAAGCGGAACTTCCCCTTCGTATTCTTGCCTATGATTTAACCAATGATCATGATATGTCTAATTTTAGGAAGCTGTTAAAGAAGGAGCAACCAGTAGTAAAACTACTTTTAAATGTGGCTGGCTACGGTAAAATTGGAGAGTTTTCTACTGGAGATTATGAGCAGCAAGTAGGTATGATCGATATAAACTCCAAGGCTTTAACAGCAATGACGTATCTTTGTATTCCATACATGAAACAAAAAAGTAGAATTTTAGAATTCGCCTCTTCTGCTGCCTTCTTACCACAGCCTCATTTTGCGGTATATGCAGCAACGAAAGCATACGTTCTCAGCTTTTCAAAGGCCATTGGGAGTGAGCTTAAGTCCAGGGGCATTACAGTAACTTGTGTCTGTCCAGGTCCTGTGGATACAGAGTTTTTCCAAGTGGCAGAAGAACAAGAAAAAATGGCTAGGTATAAAAAAAGGTTTTTAGTCGACAAAGAAGGGGTTGTTGCGAAAGCTTTATACGATGCAAGGAAGGGAAAAGAAAAGTCTGTATACGGTTTACCGATGAAGGCTTTAATGGTAGCAAGTAAAGTGTTACCTCACAAAGTTTTGGTGCACAATCATAAATAATTTATAGAAATTGGAGTGAATGATGAAGGAAATTATCATAAAAGATAATGAGGCTGGGCAAAGGTTAGATAAATTTCTTGCTAAATATTTGGATCAATCGCCTAAGAGTTTTCTATATAAAATGCTTAGAAAAAAGAATATTACGTTAAATGGAAAGAAAGCGGCAGGAAAGGAGATTCTTCAGTTAGGAGATCAGGTGAAACTGTTTTTATCTGATGAAACTATTGGGAAGTTTTCCAATCATGCCGTTTCTTTGGTGAATTCGAAATTGGATATCGTTTATGAAGATCCACATCTTTTAGTTTTAAATAAGCCTGCCAATATGCTGTCTCAAAAGGCGAAGAAAGAGGATGTTTCCATGGTAGAACATGTAATTTCTTATATGGTAGAACAAAAAGAGCTTTCCATTGAGGATTTAAAGAGCTTTAAACCTTCTATCTGCAATCGACTGGATCGTAACACCACAGGGATTTTAGTGGCTGGAAAGACTCTTTTGGGTCTACAAACCATGGGAGAGATCTTTCAATTAAGATCTCTTAAAAAGTTTTATCGATGTATTGTAGTAGGAAAGATTACGAAAAAACAAACCTTAAAGGGATATCTCATTAAGGACGAGAAGACGAATCAAGTAAAAATATTAGAGAATGAAAAAAAGGATAGCCTATTTATCCAAACAGAATATACACCAATTGCAACTAACGGGGAGTTTACTCTGTTGGAGATCCATTTGATTACTGGAAGATCACATCAAATCCGTGCTCATTTATTTTCCATTGGACATCCTATTATAGGGGATCGAAAGTATGGCAATGGAAAAATCAATCAAATGTGTAAGAACAAATATGGATTATCTGATCAACTTCTTCATTCTTATAGACTTGAGATGCCTGTAATAGAGGGAGAGCTAAGCTATTTATCTCATGAGGTATGGATTGCACCCTTGCCTTTTCTTTTTCAAAAGATTGGTAAAGATATGGGTTTATTGGAAGAAAAATAAAAGGAGGAGCATAAAAGGTGGCAACATGGAATTCTAGAGGTCTTAGAGGTTCAACTCTAGAGGAGTTAATCAATAGAAGCAATGAACAATACTTAGAGAAAGGTCTGGGGTTGATTCAAAAAGTACCAACTCCCATAACTCCCATACGAATAGATAAAGAATCGGGACATATTACGTTGGCTTATTTTGAACAAAAGAGTACTGTCGACTATATGGGTGTAGTTCAGGGAATACCAGTCTGTTTTGATGCAAAGGAATGCAATACAAATACCTTTCCATTACAAAATATACACGAACACCAAGTAAAATTTATGGAAGACTATGAAAAACAGAATGGAATCTCTTTTATTTTAATCTACTATACAAATCGAAATGAATTTTTTTATGTTACATTTGAAAAGATCAAAGGATTTTGGGATAGAGCAAAAGCTGGAGGACGAAAAAGCTTTACCTATGAAGAGATGGACCAGACTTTTAGACTGGAACAAAAAAATGGAATATTAGTACCATACCTAGATGGAATTCAACGAGATCTAGAATTAAGGGATTGACAATCATCCTAACTTCTCATATAATTACTACAAACAGTTCAATGTGACATTGAATTATCACTGTGAAGCGATAAAGTAAAGGGAGGCAATACAATGGGAACTAAAATGAGTAAAAAGTTATTACATACCCCAGAGGGTGTGAGAGATATTTATAACAGTCAATGTGAAAAAAAGATGGTTTTGGAGCAAGGGCTACATCAAGTCTTAAAATCATACGGTTACCATGATATTGAATCTCCAACCATTGAATATTTCGATGTATTTAGCAGTGAGGTTGGTACTATTTCCTCGAAGGAATTATATAAGTTTTTTGATCGAGAAGGTGATACATTAGTCCTTCGTCCTGACTTAACCCCTTCTATAGCAAGGTTTGTATCTACAGCTTATCGCAATGAAGATATGCCTTTACGCTTATGTTATAAGGGGAAAACATTTGTAAATTATAGTAGTTATCAGGGGAGATTAAAAGAGACTACCCAATTAGGTGCAGAGCTAATAGGTGAAGACTCTAAAAGTGGGGATGGAGAAATGATCGCTTTAGTTGTAGATCTACTATTGGCGTCAGGTTTACAAGATTTTCAGATCAGCATTGGACATGTGGATTTTTTTAAAAGCTTAATCGAAGAAGCAGGAATTGAAGAAGATGGAGAAGATCGTTTAAGGGACTTAATCTCCAATAAAAATATGTTTGGTGTAGAAGAGATTTTACAAAATTTTGATGTCAGCGAAGAAATAAAAAGCTTATTTTTAAAACTGCCTCAAATGGTTGGGGATCTTACAATGCTAGATGAGATTAAAGCTTCGATCACCAGTCATCGTGTAAAAATGTCCATCATTCGGTTACAGGAAGTATATCGAGTCTTATCTTTTTATGGATATGAAAAATATATAGCTTTTGATTTATCTATGCTAAATAAATATAAGTATTATACTGGTATTGTCTTTCGTGCTTATACTTTTGCTACAGGAGACGCTATTGTAAAAGGGGGAAGATACGACAAATTACTATCTTATTTTGGGAAAGATGCTCCGTCTATAGGTTTTACTGTGGTGATCGATGAACTTTTAGCAGCTCTCATGAATCAAAACATCGAAATTCCCATTGATCAAAATAATACCTTGATCTTGTACGAATCAGAAGAAGAAGAATTTGCCATTGGACTTGCGAAACATTTTAGAGAAACTGGTTTAAAAGTGGAGCTAATGGTGGCAAATCCAGAAAAGACTTTGGATAATTATATTGCTTTTGCAAAACGAAATCCAATTGGAGGGATATTATACGTTCAAAGCAAGGATGAAGTACAGGTAATGAATGTGAAAACTGGAGAAACTGTAACCACAGATATTGCTTCTATGATGGGATAGAAAGGCAGGCTTTCTCTTTTTCTGGGAGAAGTCTAAGGAGGAAAAGCTATGAGATATTTAACATTTGCTCTTGGTAAAGGTAGATTGGCTAAAAAGTCACTAGAGCTATTTGAGAACATAGGAATTATCTGCGAAGAAATGAAGGATCCAAAAACAAGAAAGTTGATTTTTGTAAATGAAGAATTAAAACTTCGTTTTTTCCTTGCGAAGGGTCCAGATGTTCCCACTTATGTAGAATACGGTGCAGCAGATATTGGGATTGTTGGTAAAGATACTATTTTAGAAGAAAACAAACATTTATTTGAAGTTCTTGATCTTGGATTTGGTGCATGTAAAATGTGTGTATGTGGGCCGCCATCAGCCAGAGAATATTTAAATCAACAGGAACTTATTCGGGTGGCAACCAAGTATCCTAACATTGCCAAGGACTACTTTTATAACAAGAAACATCAAACGGCAGAGATTATCAAATTAAATGGATCCATTGAGTTGGCACCTATGGTGGGATTATCACAAGTCATCGTAGATATTGTTGAAACTGGATCGACTTTGCGGGAAAATGGCTTAGAGGTACTAGAAGAAATTTGTAACCTTTCTGCACGAATGGTGGTTAATCAAGTAAGTATGCAGATGGAAAATGATAGAATTACAAAGTTAATTAAAGATTTAGAAAAATACTTATAGGAGGCATCTAGGATGAAAATTGTACAGGCCAATGAAGAGACAACACAAAATATATTAGTGGATCTATTAAAGCGCAGTCCAAATCAGTATAAAGAGCAGGAAGAAACCGTTTCTCAGATCATCCATGATGTCAAAGAACGTAAGGATCAAGCATTACTAGATTATACAAAGAAATTTGATGGTGCAAAACTAACCAGTGAGACCTTAAGGGTGACGGAAGAAGAAATTCAATCTGCTTATGAGCAAACAGATGATCATTTTGTGGAAATCATACGGAAAGCATTGAAGAATATTAAAACATACCATGAAAAACAAAAACAGAACAGTTGGTTTGATAGTACGGATGAGGGAACCTTGTTAGGCCAGAAGGTAACAGCTCTTGGAAAAGTAGGGGTTTACGTACCAGGTGGAAAAGCAGCTTATCCATCCTCTGTTTTAATGAATGTACTTCCAGCAAAAGTTGCTGGAGTAAAAAGGATTGTCATGGTTACGCCTTGCGATCAAGATGGGAAGGTAAATGAAGGAACCTTAGTTGCTGCAAAAGAGGCTGGAGTTCATGAAATTTATAAAGTTGGTGGTGCACAGGCTATTGCAGCCTTAGCTTACGGAACAGAAACCATTCCAAAGGTAGATAAAATTGTTGGGCCTGGAAATATGTACGTTGCTTTAGCTAAAAAAGCCGTATATGGTCATGTAAGTATTGATTCCATAGCAGGGCCAAGTGAAATTTTAGTTTTGGCAGATGAAACAGCAAATCCAAGGTTCGTAGCAGCAGATTTACTATCTCAGGCTGAGCATGATGAATTAGCAAGTGCTATTTTAGTGACTACAAGCATGGAATTAGCAAAAGCTGTAGAGAAGGAAATACAAGAATTTTTAAAAGTTTTACCTAGAAGTGAGATTATGGAAAAATCTTTAGACAATTATGGATATCTTTTAGTTGCAGATACGTTAGATACTTGCATTGATATCGCCAATGAAATTGCATCAGAACATTTAGAGATTTTAACGAAAGATCCTTTTTATGTAATGACAAAAATCCAAAATGCAGGTGCTATTTTTTTAGGAGAGTATAGCAGTGAACCTTTAGGAGATTACTTTGCAGGTCCTAACCATATTTTACCTACCAACGGTACGGCTAAATTTTTTTCACCCTTAGGTGTGGATGATTTTGTTAAGAAATCCAGTATTATCTATTATTCTAAAGAAGCATTGAAAAATGCTCATCAGGATATAATGGATTTTGCTACGTCAGAGCATTTAACTGCTCATGCCAATTCTATTAAAGTAAGATTTGAAGAATAGTAGGGATGGAATGAATAGAAATACATTAAAATTAATCGCTATTGTAGCAATGGTAATCGATCATGTTGCGTGGGCTTTTGTTCCAACGAGTTCAGTGGCAGGACAAGTGATGCACGCCATTGGTAGATTAACAGGTCCTATTATGTTTTATTTTATTGGTGAAGGCTATATTCATACGAGATCTTTAAAAAATTATATAACTAGAATGGCTATTTTTGCTGCAATCTCTAATTTTGCTTTCGGATTTTTTCAAACAGGAGAGTTAACCTTTTTTCCTTGCAGTGTAATTTTTACGCTATTATTGGGAATACTTGCAATCCATGCCTATAATCAAATTCAACAACCGACTCTTAGATGGACCGTTATTGTTGGACTTTGTCTTTTATCTATGTTAGGAGATTGGCCTATTATAGGTGTGGTCATGTGTCTTGGTTTTTATATCTATAGGAATAACTTTAAAGATATGGCAATCTTTGTTGTGATTTGCCAATTGGTTTTATCCTTGTTAACCATGGTAGGCCCTCTAGATGAAAGAGGAATTTATGGAGTGGTTATGGATAATCTTTGGGGTTTTGGTGTGGTTTTCGTTCTACCTCTCCTTTATTCCTATAATGGAGAGAAGGGAAGAGGAAAGTATTCTAATTGGTTTTTTTATATATTTTACCCATTACATTTATTCGTCATTGGAGGTTTGAGATATTTTATACTGATCTCGTAAATAGTAAAAAACGAACATTGAATAAACAGGAGAAATAAGAAAGGTGGAGGAGTATGGAAAGAGTCGCAGTGGTTCAGAGAAACACAACGGAGACGCAGATAAAATTATCAATTTCCTTAGATGG
>DVLR01000147.1 GCA_018715425.1 Candidatus Merdenecus merdavium | reverse complement strand
TTATTGCTGTCCGATGAAACTTTTTAAGCTGAAATAATAAAGGGCTGTTTCCATTTTGTGGATTCAGCCCTTTATGGTTATTTTGTAAGTTACCACACCAACAACATAACCATGGGTAAAAGTACACATTTTAGCGGACAGCCGCTCTATTGCCAGGTAATAAAATTGCTTGATAAGTCAAAAGTTCTAAAGAAAAGTCGCGAGAAAGGAGGAGAACGGTATGTCAAGTGCTTTGACGGATGGACACATCTGATTGTTATGCTTTATGCCGTAATTATGCGTTTCGATTCATTACGTGAGATAACAGCCTCTTTGCAGGCAGAAGCACGCAAGTTATGTCATCTGAGTATCTCGGTGATGACATCTCGTAGTACTTTGGCAGATGCCAACAAGAGGCGCCCCGAATCAGTGTTTGAGTCCATCTACCGCGACTTGTACACCACTTACCGTAATCAACTTTCTTCGGACAGCCGAAATCACAAGGAGCCCAAATGGATGAAACGGCTGCAGATCATAGATTCCACAACCATCACGTTATTCTCCAACCTGCTTTTCAAAGGTGTAGGGAGGCATCCTAAGGCCGGAAAGAAGAAGGGTGGCATAAAAGTACATACAGTAATCCATGCCAATGAAGGTGTACCTTCGGACATCAGGTTCACCTCTGCGGCGACCAATGACTCATTCATGCTAAAACCTTCAAATTTGAGCAAAGGTGATATAATGGCCATGGACCGCGCTTATATAGACTATGAAAAGTTTGAGCAGATGACCCAAAGAGGAGTTGTTTATGTAACTAAGATGAAAAAAAATCTGAAGTACAGTATCTTGACTGATGCAATGTATCAAACTCCTAACGGTCTTATGGAGGTACGCATACAGCAGGTAACTTTCACCAAACTGCTTAAGAATGGAGAAACTCTCCTTCACCGGGCACGTATAATAACGTATGCCGATGAGAAAAAGCACAAGCTCGTATCTCTGCTTAGCAACGACATGGAGTCAGATCCGGCAGAGATAGTGGCCATTTACCGCAAACGATGGGAAATTGAGCTGTTGTTCAAGCAAATGAAACAGAATTTCCCATTAAAGTACTTCTATGGAGAAAGTGCAAATGCCATTAAGATACAAATATGGGTGACACTTATTGCCAATTTGTTGTTAATGATTATGCAAAAAGGGCTGACTCGTTCGTGGAGTTTCTCGGGACTTGCAACAATGGTCAGGATAACCTTGATGTATTATGTTGACTTTTACAGACTTTTCAACCACCCTGAAAAGGACTGGGAAAGCCTCCTCGAAGCTGCATCAGAGGAATCTGGACAACTCTCTCTTTTCGACTAAGGGGGGCTTGGAAATATTAAAAAGAAGCTCGAACACTGAAAATCAGCAGCCGAGTCATTCATGTTTTGCCTTTAATGAATTTTATCGGACAGCAATATATTTTAATAGGTGGTTTTAATGGATCAGAAAAAGAATATAATAAATCTAATTCATCTTGATTTCGAACAAATAATAAATCGCTTTTATTTTCATTCCAGATATATTTTCTTAATTCAAAAAGATCATTGCTATCTAGATCTGGAACGTCTATTAAAGTGAAAACACATTGTGTTTTCTCATTTAGGGGAGTATATCGAAATATTTTGCCTATGTTTTTTTGAGAAAGAGATGAATTGCTGTCAAATACAATTTCCATCGGCTTCAATTCTACATCGAAGTCGAAATTTAGCTGCTCAAAAAAGTTCCTACTATTTAACATAGTGCAAATATATTCATATTACAAATATACTCCTTATTTTTCTCTTTATCGACATCTCTTAGGAAATATTATGAAATACGAATACTTTAATATAGTGCTGACTATCTGTGGTTACTTCTTATGTGAGTTATTCGAACAATGTAAACAGCAGACAAACAGTGTTATAATCAGACAATAAAGGTCATCGGATTGCTGTGTTTTGCTTCGCTTAAAATGGGTAACGGTATGGTAACAAAACTATGCTTTTGGATTATTTTTTTCTGAATCAGCCGTTTGGCTTGGCTGTAAATCAGAATAGGTAACGGATAAGTAACGAGATAACTTCATCAATTTGCCCCGCTTTGAGCAGGTTGATTAGCTTGGCACAAAGCTAAGTAAATTTTCTCTATTGACAAATTCCTTTTGGTATAGATGATGCATATCGCCTCCATGAGTTACTTTTTACTACTTTGATATACATCATATTGAGCCGATATAATCTCTGCAATTTCATCCCGAAACCATTTAGGAGATAAAACTTCAACCTCTGATCCATGAGAGAGCAACTCCTGTCGAAAATCAAAGCTTGGTTTTATATGGTAGCTGAATATGGTATAGTCGGATGTACTTTCAACTTCCTTTTGCGAGTGATGCAATGGCAAAGCCCTGATATAACTATCTTGAATTTTATATACCTTAATCAGAACGTTTTCTGTTTTGTGTCCGTCTCCGGCTACAATTCCAAAGCTGTCCATAAAAAATGCTTCTCCATCAAAGTTCTTTGGTAACTGGAATTTATTCTCATTGATGTGGATATGTTTGATTCTATCTAAAGCATAAATGAGGACATTTTCTTTATATGGACTGTACCCTATAACATACCAGCGTTGTTTAAATACTTTTATACAATAAGGATGAATCTCAAAAGTATTAGGCGTATCTCGCCAAAAACTCTGATAAGTCACTTCTATGGATAGGCTATCCCTCATTGCTTCAATAATAGATGTCAAATGCATTTGCCCAGATGGTATTTTTTCAAATAAAATGCGTTGTTTGAGTTTGTGACTCTCATTTATCAGGTTATTTACTGCGAATGTATTTAATAGCCAGCTTCGAACGCCTCCACGCTCCATATCATCGGTATTCTCTATGTAATATTTGTATCCATTTCGCTTATCACACTCAATGTTAATATCAAACATCTGCTCAATAGCCTGTCGATGGTTATGGAACGTGCGCAAAGGAAGATCTTCTCCATCAAGATTTAATAATGATCTTTGCCAATATTCATTAATTTCTTCGAATGTTATCTTCCCTCTTCGATAAATGATGTCAACCAACCAAACATATCGGTTGAATAAATTGGATGTGGTATCCTTAGAACTTTTTTTCTTTTCCATATCAATTAAATCCTATTCTTTTTCGTTCCTCATTCTTATACAAAGACTCGCTTTGACAGTAGCTATGTAGCGTCTCCAATGTCGGTGTTACTCCGCTCAAGATGGAGTCCACAGTATATTTGCGAACGATATTTTCTATTTGTCCACCGCTGAAATTATAATTATTTGCTAATTCTAATCTCTCTTGCTCAGATAATGTTGGCAACATGGTTTGCCAAATTTTTTCTTTAGCTTCAACACAAGGCTTCTCAAATTCAATCTTATACAAGAATCTTCGTTCAAAAGCTTTATCCAAATTCTGAGTCAAATTAGTTGTCGCTATCATTATCCCCTCTAAATTCTCCATCTCCTGTAATAGGATATTCTGTATTGCATTTTCTGTTTGATCAATCGAGCCTTGTCCGGCATCTTTTCGCTTACCAATAACTGCATCAGCTTCGTTAAATAACAAAATGGGGGCAATCTCACACGTTTTCAGAAAGCTTTTATACTTATCGAATATTCCTTTTATACGTTTCTCACTTTCACCATACCACATACTTTTCGTTTCTGAAATATCCACCATCATAATATCGCGACCTGTAGAACGAGCTATTTGATAGACAGTCTCGGTCTTTCCAGTTCCGGGTGCTCCATAAAACAAGCAAGCAAAACCTTTTCGCATTCCACCTTTTTCCAGTTTCTCTTGAATAGACTGAAAATTATCCTTGTGAAGAAGTGATGTAAGTTGTGTTATCTGCGATTGTTCCCGTTTATTATAGAATAGTTCTTTTGAAGAAATACCACCGTGCAGCATAAGATCCTTTTTATTATTACTCTGAGTGGTCTTAATATCCAATCCAACAAAAAGTTTCTCTTTTGCAGTTGATGATATTCTAAAGTATTCCCTGTCTCCGAAGCCATTGTCATTAGAATGTTCCAAAATGTTATTTTCAAGCAGTTCACTATTTCCGTTTTGTAATTCGGATTTCATATCTTTGAATATCCATTTTTCCTCATACAAATCATCAAAGTCATGAAATCCAACACAATCATCATCCAAATTGATAAATCTATGACAGAATAATAGAAGTAACAAGAACTCATTTCCACATATTCCTGTTTTTTCATACTCCTTGATTTGCTGACAGAAAGCTAAGGAAGAATTATCTTCAAAAAGTGAATGCAATTCTACTAATAGTAAGTCACAAGAAATCTCACTTTCCTCTCTTTCACTGAACAAGCGATTGATATGCTTGAACAAACCTTTGGTGGTCAGGTTTTGAGTGCTTTCAGGAGTATATGCGATATC
This sequence comes from Candidatus Merdenecus merdavium, assembly GCA_018715425.1. Lineage (GTDB taxonomy): Bacteria > Bacillota > Clostridia > Lachnospirales > Lachnospiraceae > Merdenecus > Merdenecus merdavium. The sequence continues at coordinate 185 of DVLR01000147.1, read as the reverse complement.
TTGTTTTAAAGCATTAACAACATCCATAGGTACACGATAACTTTTTTGATTGCAGCTTCTGTTGCAACGAACCAAACGCCGTTTTTCTAATTCGTCAATATCACTCATTAAATTTATAATTCTAACTAAACGACAGCCAATTAGCTTAGAAAATTCACTGATATATATTCTACTGTCGTCACTTT
>DVLR01000146.1 GCA_018715425.1 Candidatus Merdenecus merdavium | reverse complement strand
TTCTACGGGTTTCATCCTTAATGTGATCTTTTATACGTTCAAACTCTTCTATGGAAAGTTCTCCTAGTGATTTTATATCTTTTACATTCTGTAATTCTGCCAAAGCAGTTTCACATTCTTCTCTTCTTTCGTTATATTTTGAGTCGCCAAGCCCCCTTCTCTTATTACTAGAGGCAATGACAATTTTACTACCCTTTAATTTAATAGGAGCATAGGTATACTCTAAATTACTAGTATCTAAAAAAATAGCATGATCTTTCTTTCCCATAGCAATGGCGAACGGATCCATAATACCGCAATTTACACCATTAAAATTATTTTCGGCAAACTGTCCTATTAAAGCAATATCAATGAGCGAAAGATCTTCAAATCCAAACATATCCTTTAACATGTATCCAATCACTACTTCCACAGAAGCAGATGAGGATAAACCAGAACCATTGGGAATATTACCATATAATAGAATATCAAATCCATTGGTTAATTCATAACCCTTTTGAATAAATGTCCACATAACACCTTTTGGATAATTGGTCCAATCAGCTTCTTTTTTATACACCAAATCATCTAAACTTGACTCTAATACACCGAGATTTTCGAAATTTAGTGAATAAAATCTTAGTTTACGGTCTGTTCTTTTTTTTACTACGGCGTAAGTACCGATGGTAAGTGCACAAGGGAATACATGCCCTCCGTTATAATCAGTATGTTCTCCTATTAAGTTTACTCTTCCTGGTGCGAAATAACTTTTCACCCCTTCTACAGTTCCAAATACCTTCCCAAATTTTTCTAATAGACCAGTTTTCATATGAACTCCTTTCTTTTCCATTTATATTTTTAGTGATGTTAATAATGTATCTTCATTAAAATATTTTGAGCATAATCTCCAAAACTATCTCCGAAAATATTCATTCCACCTTTATGCTTTGCATCTTCCTTTATACCAAAGCGAATAGAGATAAATGGTTCCTCTACAAGATGATATTGGTTCAATCCAGCGTGGGATACCTTATCCCCATCTAGATAGGTTCCATCCATTTTTATGTTCCATTTTTTTAGCATTCCATACTGTGACTTTGTATCTTCCCACCAACTAGGATTTAATCTTCCTCTTCTACCACCGAAATCTCCAGGACAATAAAAGGTACCAGCATCCACTCCATTGACCCATAAGGTGATATCAGATCGATAGGTATTGTTAAAATCCGGTGCTTCCGAACTAAGTTCTGCAGATATTTCCACGCTTTTTAATCTTTTTGGATCAATTTTGGCATTGGGAAACCGATATTCTATGAATCCATCCCCTATCCATAAAAGTTTGGCGTTGATTCTTTCTGGATTATAAAAACACCTTGGCTCATCTTCGTCATCAATATAACCGATGTCACTTACAATTCCACAGGTGGGTTCCACCTTGTAATCGACGTAACTTCCTATGGGCATACTAATGACTTCTTCTTCCATCTCCTGTTTTGATGATAAATCGATTTTAAAATTTTTTATTCCTATTTTACATATTTTCATAGATCCTCTTATACCTGGGCGCAGTTCTGTTTCGATGATCCCAGCTTCTTCAAGGACTTTTACATTCATGGCAGCAGAGGATGCTGGTATGTTTAACCGTTCGGCAATCTCATTGACATTGAGCTGTTCCTCATTTAATAATTCTAAAAGTTCTACTCGAACATCAGAAGATAAAGCTTTTCCTAAAAGAACTAATTCCTTTTTGTTTTTTAAGCAATAGATCTTATCTCCAACATCTTCCACGAGTTCTCCCCCTTTTTATTTATTCTATTATTTTTGTATTAAAACAATATTTCTGTTATTAACATAATACTATCATCTTTCCCCTTCTATGTCTAGATCTATTTCTCCACTTCTAGAAAAAATATCCACGAAACATATCCTTGTAGCTATTATTAAAAACTGGTACAATAAGACAGGACTTAAGGAGGCTAATATGCAATATCATTTTATTATAAACAGAACTGCAAAATCAGGAAAAAATAAACATATATGGGATATCATCGAAAGAGAATTGATCCAAAAACAACTGGATTATCAATTACACGTAACAAAACATCCTTACCACTCCTACGAAATTGCGAAAGAAATTTGTGCAACTGGGAAGGAATGTACCATCGTTTCTATAGGAGGAGACGGAACAGTAAACGAAACCCTAAATGGTCTGTCTTCTTTCAATCAAGTGACCTTTGGGTATATACCTACTGGATCTGGCAATGATTTTGCAAGAGGGGTGCCTATACACACCGATACGGTGAAAGCGTTGCACACTATTCTGTATCCTAAACAGATAAAGAATATGGATCTTGGCGTTGTCTATACAAAAGATGTACAAAGACGTTTTGGTGTCAGTATGGGAATGGGATTTGATGCCCTAACTTGTAAACACGCTATTTCTTCCAAATTTAAAGATCTTTTAAATATGATTCATCTAGGAAGGCTAACCTATGTTGGTACTGCTTTAAAACAGTTGTTCACTTATAAATCACAACTCTTATCCCTTACTTTAGATGATGGAGAAATTAAAAACTTTTCTAAATGTCTTTTTTTGACGGTGATGAATCAGCCTTACGAAGGTGGTGGCTTTATGTTTTGCCCAGATGCCAATAACGAAGATGGATACTTGGATATATGCGTTGTAGATTCCATTCCAAAATGGAAAATCTTCTTAGTCTTTCCCATTGCTTATTTTGGGAAACATACAAAAATCAAAGGGATACATACTTTTAGATGTAAAAAAGCTTTGATTCATACAACTACTCCTTTGCCTGTTCACACAGACGGCGAGTATCTAGGAGATCATACAGATATAAGCGTAGGTCTTTACCATGAGACCCTGCGTATACTTTCAAAAGAATAGGACTTGAATACTTATGGAAATGATTTATACTTTAATAACTTTACTGGTGCTGATCTTTTTTTATTTATTTCTCATTGCACCAAGGCCAAAAAGAGCCGATGCTTTAAAACCTTTTTCTCACGTAGATTTTGCTCATAGAGGACTTCACAATAACCATAAAGGCATACCTGAAAATTCAATACCAGCTTTTAAAAAAGCAATCTCAATGGGCTATGGTATTGAACTAGATGTACAATTAACAAAGGATCATAAGGTAGTTGTCTTCCATGACGATACTTTAAGTCGAGTTTGCGGCATTGATCTATTAGTAAGAGACAAAACTTATGACGAATTAATGG
>DVLR01000145.1 GCA_018715425.1 Candidatus Merdenecus merdavium | reverse complement strand
TGCATTTTCTAAAAGGTCATAGGCTCCAACCTGAACCTTATAATACCCTTCTTCGTTGACAAGATAAGCTGGTAATCCTTCCTGATGTAGCTGATCCAGTAAATCAGTGGCATTATTCAACTGCCTAAATATTCCCACCTGAACACGGTAAAGTGTTGAACGACCATCGTAAGTATCATTTAGAGTATAGAGAATTCCATCCGCAATACTTTGAGCTATCTCTATCAGCTTTGTATCAAAAATCAAATTATCTTTATCATTATTAATAAAACCAACTTCAACCAAAACGGCTGGCATAACTGTTTTACTTAAAACGATGTAATCTGGATTTGCAATAACACCTAAATTCTCAAACCCTACTTTTTCTAATTCCTCATTGATATTTACAGCCAATTCCATCTGTGGGTCATGAAGACTCTCAACTAAAGTGATCACTCCACTTCTTGTATTTGCTACTCCACTTACATTTCGATGTATAGAGACGAAAAAATCTGCTCCTGAATCGTTTGCCATATTAGCCCTATGAGGAGGAGTAATATATTCATCTTCTGTTCTCGTATAAATTACCTCAACACCATTATTACTCAGGATTTCTCCAATGGCTAGAGTAAGATTTAAATCATCGTCTTTTTCAGTTCTTCCTTCATAAGCAGGACCTGATTCTCTTCCTCCGTGTCCTGCATCTAATATTACTTTATAAGCCATACACTTCTCCTAAAATAACATAGTTCTTCTTTCTATTATATTCAGGAAATGAACAAAAGTGTTTACTTACCTACTTTTCATCCATAAAACTATAAAAACCTTTTATTTCTTTCTTAAAGATCATCAGGATCCTCTGGAATATTTGCTTGTAGAATCTCCGTAAATTGAGAACTGCATTTTTCTAACTCTCCCATTACTTTAGATATTCCTTCTTTCGTTTTATACCATTGTTCTCTTCCAATTCCATTGGTTTTTGTGGGACACACAAAAAACTTAATTTCAGGAAAAACCATTTCATAATACATCAGTGCCCTTCTAGCATGGTAGGCCTGTGGACAAAGAATCGCCCTACGAATGCCAAGTTTCTCTTGATCTACTACTTCTTTGGAAAGAATAGCATTTTCATAAGTATATCTAGCACAATCTTCCTTTAGAATTGCAGATTCTGGAACTCCATTTTTAAGAAGGACATCTTTTAAAAACTCCCATTCTGTTTGGTAACTGCCGTGATATAAATCTTTTTTCGTCTCTGGACCGAAAAAACCATTTCTAGTAATACTATATCTGCCCGATGGCAAGACAAGAGGAGATAGATTTCGTTGATAAAGCATTGCTGCTGTTTCAGCTATTTCTGGCAACGTCCCTCCTGGAATAAATATGATATCTGCAGGCTCAGGTTTATCTTCAACAAAAATAAAATCTGTTATATTTTCAATGAATCTTAACATCTCTGTCACCTCCTAACACCATAATAACATAAGGCAGAGAAGTATCCCACCATAAGCCATACTTCTCTGCCACAAATAACCAAATATTTATTTTTTCTAAATCCCAATAGATGACCTTTATGATTACAGAATACTGATAAACCTTTTAAATGCATTTCTTCCTTCTTCATTGCATTTGTATACACCAGCATCTTCTAGAACCTGCATAAATACTAGACCGATTTCTTCCTGTAATATTTCTGTAATGTTATCTTCTGTTACCTCATCATATTTTGGCAGAAATAACTCTACCCAATCAGCATGTTTCCTTATTTCTTCATGGCTTCTTATATCTTTTTTCTGAATGATATACTCTGCTAATAACTGCATTTCATCCTTTAATCTAGCTGGGAGTACCGCTAATCCCATAACTTCTATCAGACCTATATTCTCTTTCTTAATATGATGTAACTTTTCATGAGGGTGATAAACGCCAAGAGGATGTTCTTTCGTAGTTATATTATTGCGAAGAGTTAAATCTAACTCGTAAACATCACCTTTTTTCCTTGCAATGGGAGTGATGGTATTATGATCTTCTCCCTGTGTATGGGCAAAGATAAAAGCCTCTTCATCTGTATATCCACGCCACGCTTTTAAAATATGATCTGCCAACAAGATTAACCTGTTTTCATCCTTACTTCGAAGTCTAAGAACCGATAAAGGCCAGTATAAAATACCAGACTCCACATCTTCAAAACCCGGTATGGATACAGGAATTTCAATTTTAGCCTTAGCCATAGCAAATTCATAATTTCCGCCTTGAAAATGATCATGGGTCAAGATCGAACCTCCCACAATAGGCAGATCTGCATTAGAGCCAACAAAGTAGTGTGGTAAATAATTAATAAAATCAAAAAATTTAATAAAAGTATTTTTATCAATTTTCATCGGTACATGTTCACCACTAAAAACAATACAGTGTTCCTTATAGTAAACGTATGGAGAATACTGAAATCCCCACTGCTGTCCTGCGATTGTAACTGGAATCACTCGATGATTCTGTCTAGCTGGATGATTCATACGACCTGCATAACCTATGTTTTCCTTGCACAGTAAACATTTAGGATAACCACTTTGTTTCATAAGTTTTGCTGCTGCAATAGCTTTAGGATCCTTCTCTGGCTTAGAAAGATTAATGGTAATATCCATAGGACCGTATTTTGTATCCACTACCCATCTTTGATCTTTTTCTACACGATATCTTCTGATGTAATCGCTATCTTGACTCAGTTTATAAAAGTAATCGGTACTGGATTTTGGAGACTCCTGATGTTTTTCTTTAAACCTTCGAACTACTTCACTAGGCCTTGGCATTAAACAATTCATGATTTTAGTGTCAAACAGATCTCTTGTAACCACACCATTATCTTCTATAATATGATGTTCATAAGCATAATCTAAAAGATTTTTAAGAATCGTTTCTAAATTTAGATCCCTCTCATCGACTTCACAATCTACATATTCATCTTCCTTAAATAGTTCAATTAATAAATTTGTGGTATAGATACGATCCTCTTCTTCTATTAACCCCGTGGAAATTCCGTATAATACTAATTTTTTAATTGATTCGTATAGCATCTATCTCCTCCTCGTCCAACCTATCGGAAGGAACTTTTCTAATATGATTTATTGTTCGTAACCATTTGGGT
>DVLR01000144.1 GCA_018715425.1 Candidatus Merdenecus merdavium | reverse complement strand
TACTCGTAGCAGCACCATTGCTTCTCATTTCTTCGATTGTTATGTTTTGTATACCATATGTAAACTTGGGATTCCGTATGGTCTGGATGGCAATTTCATATAATCTGTTTGCTGCTATTGCAAATCCATGTTATGGTACGTCGCATTTTTTGATGGTTTCATTATCAACTAGAGACTTGAATCAACGGGGACAATTGTCAGTGGTGGCAAATATACCAGCTGTGGCAGCAAATGGATTTGTTGCCAGTATTTTATTTCCGATTCTGCTTGGATGGATTAACGCAGCCCCTAATAATTTGGAAATACAGAATCGTTGGCAGATTATCATGATAATATTTGCAGTGATTGCATTTATTGGATGTATGCTTGAGTATAAGTTTACGAGAGAGCGCATTACTGAGGAGGATATGATATTATCCCTTGAAAGGGCTGAAGAGACTCAGAAAGATAATATACTAAAAGTTTCAGTGATGGAACAGCTTAAGTCCTGTATGAAGGATAAATACTGGTGGATTATTATGATATTCTATGCATTTTATCAATCAGGGATTATGTTTAAGGGTGGATATATTATGAATATATTCTCTCATCAATACTTTTCTGAGGGAGTTGTTTTGTTTGGATTTCAACTTGGAGCAGATATGGTGCAATCAGTACTTGCATTATTGTCAGGGATTCCACTTGCTCTCGGTATGTTTTTTATTTGGCCTCTTGCGAATAAATTTGGTAAGAAGAATATGGTTGTCATTGGGTGTGTAATATCCATCATAGGAAGTGTTATTTGTTTAACTAATCCAGATAACTTTATGATAATGCTTGTGGGTCAGACCTTTAAGGGATTCTCAAGTATTCCAGGAGCATATATTATGATGGCACTTTTTGCAGATGTCCTTGATCATTTGGAAGCAAGATTGGGTTATCGTGTAGATGGTATTTCAATGTCTGTTTATAATACAATTCTTACAGTTGTAAACGGACTTGCTATTGCAGTATTTAACTTTTTTTATGATAATGCAGCATTTGTGCAGGCAGGAGTTTCGAAATTTTTCTTTCTTGAATTTGAAATCTTTGCCCATGGTATATTGCTTGTGATATTGTTATTTTTTAATATTGAAAATAATATTAAAGAGGAACAGGCATTAATAGCTGAAAGAAAAGGGATAAGCTAGGACATTTATTAAAAAATAAAATAATGGGTAAGTAATTTTTGTGGACTATTACAAGTGAAATGGAAGAGAATGAATTGGCTTTTCATAAGAATCTTGTGAAAAGGGATTGCAAAAGTTGGTAAATATGGTTTTATAAATATGTGAGGCTGTGGCAGCAACCAAACTTTGCTAGAGGAGAGATTTCTGCTGCTTCATTTATTAAGGATAAAGTTATCAGTACCTTCTTTTAATCTGCTTGAAAAGAAAAAGATCTGTTGTTATGATGAGAATAGATCCATGCAGGAGATGAGAAAATGAAAAAAAGTATAGAGAACATTGAATTCCTATTAAAGCGGTTTTATACTTTGAATGAAGTACCCATACATGTATATAATTCAAAGAATGAAATGATTATAAAAATCGGGGAAAAAGACCACAATCAAGATCCATTTTTAAAGGATGAAGTATTAGCAAAAAAAATATATGAACAAAGCACAGAAACATTATATCCTATTTTAGAAATAGAAGAAGGAAGTTTTGCATACGGTGCTTTTTTGGATAAACAAAAAAGATGTTATATTTTTGGTCCTATTTTTCTAGGGGGTTCTTCGATTTCAAAAATGAATGAATATCGGAAACGTCATGGAATCATGGACCGCGAATATGTCATGAAGAAGAAGGATATTGTGAGTCTGGCTAAAATACTGTCTACTGTATTTTTTATACTCTGTGATGAAATGATTGATGAAAAGAAAATTTTGTTGCAAAATGAAAAAAGATTAAGTGAAATAATGGTTGCTGATAATGAAATAGAGCAGTATCAATTTGAAAAGACTGAATATGGCATGGAGCATCTAAGTTACCAATACGAGCAAAGATACTTAGAGGCAGTTGAGAATGGTGATATCAGTTTTTTTGAGGGAACGCTTATAGAGGAACCGAATGCCTTAAATAAAGTCGGGACATTAGCCAAGGATAGTGAAAAACAATTGGAGTATATGTGTGTTTCATCAACGGTTTTAGTATGTCGAGCAGCAATAAGAGGAGGAGTGAATCCATCGATAGCTTATGCTTTAAGTGAGTTATATTTACAGAGGTTGGAAAAATGCAAGAATGTTCAAGAGATTCTAAATCTACATCAAACAATGCAATTGGATTTTGTGATGAAAGTTCGTCAACAAAAGGAAAAAAAGCGCAATGAAGACTATATCGAAGTATGTAAAGATTATATCTCACAAAGAATACATTATCCAATAAAGATCAAGGAAATTGCAGAAAAATTAGGAATGAATCATAGCTATTTGTCAAAGAAATTCAAAGAAAAAGAAGGAATCACGATTGTACAATACAGTATCAATGTTAAACTTCAAGCGGCTGCAAACATGCTAAAGTATTCTGAGTCAAGTATTGCAGAAATTGCAGACTACTTTTGTTTTGCCTCACAAAGCAGATTCGGAGATCAGTTTAAAAAAAAGTATGGTGTAACTCCGATGGTATATAGAAAAGAAAATAAAGTGATAGAGTTTTCTACAAAATGAAAAAACTAGTCGTTAT
>DVLR01000143.1 GCA_018715425.1 Candidatus Merdenecus merdavium | reverse complement strand
GCTCAATTGGTAGAGCAACTGACTTGTAATCAGTAGGTTGGGGGTTCAAGTCCTCTCATCAGCTCCATTTATTAACTAAATTGGAGGAGTACCCAAGTTGGCCAAAGGGGACGGACTGTAAATCCGTTAGCTTAGCTTTCAGTGGTTCGAATCCACTCTCCTCCACCAAAAGTTAATTTATCGGAAAGTTGAATAAAAGTGTGCGGAAGTGGCTCAGTGGTAGAGCATCGCCTTGCCAAGGCGAGGGTCGCGGGTTCGAATCCCGTCTCGTGCTTCAAAATAATAACGGAAACCTTGATATAATTAAGGCTTCCGTTATTTCAGTTATGTTGTAATTCCAGTGATTGCAGATCAGCCGCATATGCGTCTATACTAGAGAAAAAAAGCAAGGGAGAAAGAGATGTTGCAGAATAAGAAGATGTGGCACAAGTTGCTCATTATGTTTGTATTCATAATAGCTACAGGACTTTTGGGAGAGTTGTTTTTCAATCTTCCTATGTTAATCGGTAGAGTTGATAAACAGCTCTCCTTCGATTTAGAAACCATAGAAACAAATGGATTTCGTCATTCAGATGAAGGGCTTTTCGCGGAGGCACCTCCTAATGCCGAGGAAATGCCAGAATTGAATAAGGATCCTTCCTATGATCCGCTTGAATTAGAATCTGAACAGCAGATCATCCTTCCTATAAAAAAACAATATGTAGGTAAGTTAAAATATAAATTTGAGTCAAATGCTAATGTTACCGCCTTAGTTCAAATCAATTTAGCTGATGGAGCAGCAAAAAAGATAAGGGATCTAAATAATATTAGTTATAAAGAGTCTGTGGTAAATGTAAGAAACACTACAGATGAGATCATCATAGCTTTTTCTGGCATCTCCGATGCATTCACCATAACAGATGTGACCATAGATAATACATTTACCTTTTCTATGATACGCTTTATGTTCGTATGCTTAATCGCTTTTTTAGTTTGTTTTTTATGTTTCTTTAGAAGCTTAATTGCTAAAAAAATTGAAGTTGGTTTTTTTGTCTTAGGAATAACAATGGGCGGTATGATGTTACTTGCACTTCCACAACAAAAGGTGGGTTGGGATGAAGAGATTCATTTTCTGAGAGCTTTTTCCCTGGCGGATAGAATGTTTGGGCATGAAGATATTCAAGTATCTCCAGCAGTAGACCGTTTATTTTCCAATAGTCTTGAAAATTGGGTAAATCATATGCCACAATCCAAAGAAGAGCAGATGGAAGGAATGCATTATCTCAATGCAAATGGTCTTTACCGTAGGGAGGATATTAATGCAAGAGAAGATATTAAAGTAACAAGGGAATATAATTTAGTACAACATACTGGAGTTGGATATTTACCTCAAGTCATTACATTATGTATAGCCATGTTATTCCATCTACCCTTCGGTTTAGTATTTTTAATTGGTAGAGTAGGAAACTTGCTGATGTATGTGTTTGTCTTATATTTTGCCATTAAGAAGATTCCAATAGGTAAAAGAATATTGGCTGGTATTTCGTTACTACCAACACCCTTGTTTTTGACAGTAGTATATGCTTATGATCCTATGGTATATGCTTTTACCGCCCTAGGTCTTGCCTACATAATAGAAATAATGGTGAATAAGAAAAGCAAAATAACCTGGAGAACCATTCTGGTGATTTGTATATCTATGATATTGGGAAGCCTTCCTAAGGCCATTTATATTCCACTGATCATATTAGGAGTTTTCATTCCCAAAGATCGATTTACAGATAAAAAGCATATGTATATATTTAAATTCTCCATGATCTTTGTATTTCTTCTTTTAATGGCAAGCTTTATTGTTCCTAGTACAGGCGGAAATGTTGACGGCGATTCTAGAGTGGGAGGGACCAGTGTATCAGGACAGATGGTTTCCATTTTTAGTAACCCTATAAGATATACAAAAGTTTTATTAAAAAGTATAAAAGATACCTTCCTACCCTATACTGTAGGAATAGACGCGACAGGAACTTATGCCTATTTAGGGACTCTTAGTTCCCTATACTTACCTTGTATTTATATCGTATTTTTAACCTTAACGGATACTGTTAAAGATAAGAAGTTGGATTGGCGTTACAAAGGAATCATGGGAGTTCTTATTTTTGGAGTGATTTGTCTGATTTGGACGGCTCTATATCTTAGCTTTACACCAGTTGGAGCTAATTATATCTTAGGAGTTCAAGGCAGATATTATTTACCACTTCTACCGTTTATGTGTATCATATTCAATACGACCAAAATAGAAAATAAAATATCGCCTAACATTTATAATCATATAGTGTTGGCTGGTGCTGGTTTTATTACCATATTATCCATGTATAGCGCACTCATTATCCAATGGTTCTAAAGTGTGTAAAAGAAAATGATGTTTGATGAAAAGGAAGTGCTTTTTGCACTTTCTTTTTTCATGATTTTATCTACAAATCATACCATCTTGTTTTCTCCTTTAAGGGTTGTGAACAATTTTTCATCTTTTAGCCACAGTTTAAACACAAAATTTAGGTAACCTTAAAGATAGACTTTATTTATAATTCAAAAGGAGGATATAGTGTGATAGAGGTAAGGAATTTGGTCAAACGCTATGGCGATCATCTTGCGGTGGATCATCTTAGTTTCACAGTGGAGAAGGGTCAAATTTATGGTTTTTTAGGACCTAATGGTGCAGGAAAATCAACGACTATGAATATGATGACGGGATACATAGCGGCAACAGAAGGTGAAGTTTTCATCAATGGTCATAATATTTTAGAGGAGCCTAAGGAAGCAAAGAGATGTATTGGTTACTTACCAGAACAACCCCCTATTTATCCAGAGATGAAGGTCATAGAATATCTAGATTTTGCTGCTGATTTAAAGGGAATTTCTAAAGATAAAAAAGAGGAAATGATAGAAGAGGCTATTGAGATTACGAAGCTTTCTGATGTAGAAGGTCGATTGATTAAAAATTTATCCAAAGGGTATAAGCAAAGAGTTGGGTTGGCCCAAGCCATACTTGGATATCCAGAAGTGATTATTTTAGATGAACCAACCGTTGGATTAGATCCAAAACAAATCACGCAAATCAGGGATCTCATTAAAGAATTGGCTGTAAATCATACGGTGATTTTGAGTTCTCATATTTTATCAGAAATTAGTGCAGTATGTGATCATATTATGATTATTGCTCAGGGGAAACTGGTGGCTAGTGATACACCAGAAAATCTAAAAAAACTAATGAAAGGATCTAGAAGTATTGAATTAACAGTTAAGGGTTCAAAAGAAGAGGTAAATCATGTTTTAGATCAGATTCCACAGATTCAAGAAGTAAACTTCCACGAGAGTGAAGAGGAAGATATATCAATAAGCATCAAAACAAGCGAAGATGTTGATATTCGAGAAGAACTTTTTTATGCCTTTGCAAAAGCCCAAAATCCAATCCTTGCAATGAATTTATCTACCATGTCTTTAGAAGACGTATTCCTAGAATTAACTCAAGGAACCAAAACTCAAACGAAGGAAAAACAAAATTTGTTTGATAAAATTCTACAAAGAGGCAAGAAAAAAGTCGATGATATAAAGGAAGACGAAGAAGATAAGGAACAAAATTATATGGAAAACACTTCTTCTATAGAAGATAAGGTAGATAGGGGGAATGAAGATCATGATAGCACTTTATAAAAAAGAATTGAAATCCTACTTAACATCTATGATTGGATATGTGTTTATTGCTTTTGTATTGGTAGTAGTAGGTATCTTCTTTACAGCATATAACCTTTCTATGGGATATCCTAAGTTTTCTGTTACGATGAATTCTATAACGGTTATTTATCTTATTACGATCCCTTTATTAACCATGAGGATATTCGCCGAAGAGACAAAACAAAAAACAGATCAACTGCTATATACATCGCCAGTTTCCGTAGGATCCATTATCATAGGTAAGTTTTTAGCTGTGGTTACAGTATTTGCAATACCAATGGCAATCATCTGTTTATATCCCCTTATTTTAACAACCTTTGGGGAAGTTGAACTGCCAGGTGCTTATACTTCTATTTTAGGATTCTTTTTACTAGGATGTGCATATATTTCTATCGGTATGTTTTTATCTTCTATAACAGAGAGCCAGATTATTGCAGCAGTCTTAACTTTTGCAGCCCTATATGTTAGTAGTTACTTGATTAGTGGAATATCTAATTTAATTCCAAATACAGCTGCAGCCTCTTGGTTATCATTTACCATTATGATTCTAGTCGTTGCAGCCCTAATGTACGGGATCATTAAAAATATCATGATTGCCACTGGCTTAGCCGTTTTAGCAGAAGGTATTTTAACAGCTCTTTACTTATTAAAGCCTGCCTTGATATCAGGCAAGATACAAAGCTTTTTAAGTATTTTTAATTTAAACAGTAGGTTTACCACGATGTTAAATGATATTTTAGATGTAAACAGCGTGGTCTATCTAATTTCTGTTTCAGCCTTTTTCTTATTTTTGACTCATCAAATGATTCAGAAGAGAAGATGGAATTAGGAAGGAGGATGATAGAGATGAAAGAAAAGATGAAACAATCATTTATGACGAAACAGATAAAAAAAGGATCTTATAGTATTGCTGCAATCGTAATTGTGGCAGGTATTCTCATTTTGATAAATTTACTAGTAGGTAAGTTACCTGCAAAATTTACTCAGATTGATGTGACTTCTAATAAACTTTACACCATAGGAGATCAAACGAAAGAAATGTTAAATGGTTTAAATCAAGATGTTACGTTATATCTGATTACAGGAACGGGAACGGAAGATTCTACGATTACCCAGTTACTAGACCGCTACGCCGATCACTCTAAACATATTAAAGTAGAAAAAAAAGACATTGTAGATAATCCAGGATTTCTAAAAAACTATACAGACCAAGAGTTAGATACCAATAGTATCGTGGTAGTTGGAGATGATAGACACAAGGTGATTTCTTATTATGATTTATATAAACAAGAAATTGACTATTCAACTTATTCATCAAAAACAACTGGCTTTGATGGAGAAGGACAATTAACCAGCGCAATTTCTTACGTGACTTCTGAGGATTTGCCAGTTATTTATCAATTAACAGGTCACGAAGAAATGGATCTTCCAGAGACATTAAAAGCATCGATTGAAAAAGAGAATATTGATCTAGAGACCATGAATTTAATAACAGAAGAACATGTACCAGAGGATGCTGCAGGTATTATGATTTTGGCACCTACAACGGATGTTTCTGAAGAAGAAGCCAATAAAATCATGGCTTATTTAGAAGGTGGTGGAAAGGCCTTTATCGTATCGTCTTCAACAAGTACAGAAGAAATGCCTCATTTTCATGATATTCTAATGGCTTACGGCGTTGAAACTGTAGATGGTATTGTTTTGGAAGGAGATAGTGATCACTACTATCCAAATTATCAACAATACTTAATACCCAATATTAACACACATGATGTAACCACCCAAGCATCTAAAACAGGATATGTAATCTTACCTCTCGCTAAGGGAATTACTACTTTAGAGAATAATAGAAGCACACTATCTATCGAAAGCTTGTTATCCTCTTCAGATAAAGCATATTCAAAAACCGATATCGAGAGTTTAGTAACTTTAGAAAAAGAGAGTGGAGATATTGATGGACCCTTTGACCTTGGAGTTGCTATTACAGAACAATTCGAAGACAAGGAAACAAAAATCGTTTTCATTGCATGTGAAGGGATTCTAGATCAAACCATGGATCAAGTGGTATCTGGAGGAAACACGAAACTAATAACAGGAGCATTAACGTATTTGTGCGAGCGTCCCGTATCCATCTCTATTCCAGAAAAGAGCTTGGAGCTAAATTATTTAATCGTAACAGCAGGGAGGGCTAACACTTGGGCGTTTATGACTACGATATTGCTACCACTTGCTTGTATGGTGACAGGAGGTGTGGTTTGGTACCGTAGAAGGAGGGCATAATTTATATGATAAACAAAAAAAAGAATCTTTTGCTCCTATTGGGTGGAATCATACTGATTCTACTCATAGGAATCTATATCTTTATCAGCGCTTATAGTAAGCAAAAAGTTGCAGAAGAAACAGAGGAAAGTATAGAAGAAACCATACTCAGTATTCAGCCAGAGGATATGAAACATATCTCCATATCCCAAAAGGGGAATGAATTTTCGGTGACGAAAGAAGACTCTACATGGATGAGTGACCAACAATCAGATATTCCTATTCTAGGTACTAAGGTAGAGAATCTTTTATCACAAGTAGAAGAGCTAAAATACAATAAGAAAATTACGGATGTAACAGATCTAGAACAATATGGGTTGGATGATGGGAATAAGATTACCGTTGACTTTCAGGATGAAGGAGATCAGGTATTTTCCATATCTTTTGGAGAAGTAAACTTATCTACGAAAGATTGTTACGTATATCTTGACGATAAAACTACAGTTTATACCATTGATGGAAGTATTAGATCTGCATACGATATCACGTTATATGACTTAATAGATTCAGATACTTATCCAAGTATCAGTTCTAGTAATATTCAAAGAGTTTCCATAAAGGCAGATGAGCAAACGTTAGTCCTTACATCCAATCAAGAGAATCGAACGACCTATGGAGTTACATTAAACGATAAACCTCAAAGAGAAGCAGCATCAGATAAAGTAAATGAATTATATCAAACTTTAACGAGTATATCCTTTGAGCAATGCATCGATTACCAGCCAGCCAGTCCTGGTGTTTATGGATTAAGTGATCAAAGTATGGAAGTTTCCATAACCTATATAGACGAAGATACAGATAAGGAAACGAAGGAAGAAACAGTTATGGATCTTGAAACACAAATAGATTCAGAAGTAGAATCTGAAGAACAAGATGACGCGAATATAAAAACCTTAAGGTTTAGAATTGGAGATTATACTGAAAAAGCAGAAAGTGCAGGAAAGTTCTATTATGTGCAATTAGAGGACTCCCCCCAAATTCAGCTAGTAAGCGAATCTTCTTTAACATCCTTACTAGATCTTAGTTATAATAAACTGCTAAATCCTGTATTTACCCCAATAAATCAAAGAGATGTAGACTATACTTTAGTCACCTATGAAGGGCAGGAATATAAGCTTTACTCTAGTAAATCCACAACGATGGGGGATCAAAGGGAAGAGGATAGTGAGCAGGATGGTGATTCTACAGCCGAAACCTATTATGTAAATGATACTGAAGTAGATTCTGACTTCTATCAGGATTTTATGACGTATGCAATGACCATGAATGCAGAATCCTTTTTGGCAGATAATACTGAGACTGTGACTCATTTAGTGCTAAACATAACATACGTATCAGAAGATGGGACTTTATATCCTGTTTCGTACTATGAATATGATTCAAATTATGATCTTGTGAAGACAGACGCAGGCATTTGTCTCATTAATAAATTGAATTTTTCATCTATGATGACAAAGTTACAAGCCTTACTACCAGATCAAGAGACAGGAGAATCTTAAAGCTGTAAAGATTAAATAAGAAATAATAAAAAGGAGATATTGCTCACTGATCTTTGTTTGCAATATCTCCTTTTTTATATGAATATTCAGATACACATAAGATTCGTTACCAAGAGGATGTTAAGATACGGAATAGCTCACACTCATATCTTTTTCTTTTACATGGTTTGTAATAAACTTTACAAGTTCAGCAAATCCTGTAGGCAAAATAGATAGTCCAATGGCAATGATCCAATGAGTACCCTCTATAGTTGTTAATCCAAATAGTTTCCCAAGTGGTGGAACAGATACTAATACCACTAAAGAAAGGATCATAGCAAAGGTACTAATGATCAGTGATTTATTATCTAAGAAACTTCTTTTGAATATGGATTTTCGACTTCTAACAGTAAAAATATGAAGGATAGAAGTCCAACCAAGTACTAAAAAGGCCAGTGTTTGCCCTAAAAGGTGAGAAGGTTCTAGCACATTTCCAACGGGTACGTATGCACCAATATAAAAGGCGACTAAAACTACTGCAGAACATACAATCATCTGTTGGAGGATCACCTTTAATAATCCATTTGAAAATAAACTCTCTTTACGCTTTACAGGAGGATTCAACATAATTCTTGGATCAGAGTCTTCTTTGGCCAATTGTAAACCAGGAATACCATCACCAAGTACGTTGATTAATAATAGCATAACAGGAGTCACCAATACGCCCCAACCTGCTAATTGTGCAAAGAGCATGACTAGGATTTCTGAAAGGTTACAGACTAGTAAGAAGTAAATAGTCTTTCTAATATTTGAATATACTTTACGCCCTTGATGGACAGCCTCTACAATAGTAGCAAAGTTATCATCTGTTAAAACCATATCTGAGGCATTTTTTGCCACTTCAGTACCAGATTTACCCATAGCAATACCAACATCAGCAGCTTTTAGAGCAGGAGCATCATTCACGCCATCTCCAGTCATGGCAACTACCTCACCTTTTTTCTGCCAGGCTTTTACGATACGGATTTTATCGGAAGGAGATACTCTGGCGTATACAGAGATATCTTCTACATGCTCTAATAACTCTTCATCGCTCATTTCTTCTAGTTGAGCACCAGATACAACTTTTTGATTCCCTGATAAAATACCAATATCCTTTGCAATAGCTCCTGCAGTAGTAATATGGTCTCCAGTGATCATAATGGTACGGATACCAGCTTTTTTAGCAACAGCAATGGCTTTGGCAGCCTCAGGACGGGGAGGATCAATCAATCCAATCATACCCATAAAGTTCAGGTTTGTTTCTACTTCTTCTAAATGGCTTTCATCTGGAAGAACATCGATGTGTTTCACTCCAAGAGCAATGACGCGAAGGGCGTCTTCTGCAAAAGAATCGTGGAGGTTCTTAATCTGTTCATTTGTCTGATGAACGGTATGATTAAGAGGTAAGCGATCGATAGCTCCTTTTGTAAGGACTAAGTAGCCACCTTTAGGATCTTGCACAATAACAGTCATCATTTTCCTTTCCGAAGAAAAAGGAATTTCTGCAATCTTTTTGTATTGAGTTTCCAGATCTGATTTTTGGATTCCTTTATCAGCAAGAAGTTTCATGATGGCAACTTCTGTTGGATCTCCAATAAATTGTTGCTGCCCATGTTCATCTTGGGATGAAACAGCATTACTAGCCATTGCAAGGAGTTTTAAAAAGTGTTCTTGTTCCCCTGTAAAATCATCCAAAGCTTTGACAGGCTCTTGGTTTAAAACGTAGAGCTTTTTAATGGACATTTTGTTTTGAGTTAAGGTTCCTGTTTTATCGGAACAAATAACCGATGTATTACCAAGGGTTTCTACTGCAGGTAGTTTTCTAATCAGTGCATTTTTTGTAACCATATTTTTAACACCATGAGAAAGGGATAAGGTTACAATTAAGGACAAAGTTTCAGGAACAGCGGCAACAGCAAGAGAAACTGCTAATAAAATCATACTCCATAAATTAGAGCCTTTATACATACCGATGATAAATAATACAACGGCAGATATAATAGCAATGATACTAATGGCTTTGCCTACATGATCAAGCCTCGTTTGAAGAGGTGTTTTCATTTTTTTAGTGTTCTCTAAAAAACTAGCAATATGACCCATTTCTGTATTCATTCCAGTAGAAGTTACAATGGCTTTACCATTTCCTGCAGTGACAAGACAGCCAGAAAATACCATGTTCATTTGATCTCCAATTGGAGTTTTACCATGGAATATTTCTCTAGAGTCTTTCTCAGAGGGTTCACTTTCTCCAGTCAGTGCAGATTCATCCACGAACAAACTGCTGGAAGAGATTAAACGAGCATCAGCAGGTACAAGAGAACCTGGATCTAGTAAAATGATATCGCCTGGTACTAGTTCCCTCGTATCGATTTCCTGTTGTGTTCCATTGCGGATAACAAGACAAGAGGGGCTATTGAGATCTGCCAAAGATTCCAAAGCTTTTTCGGCTTTCCCTTCCTGAGTAATACCTAGGATTAAGTTCATGACCACAATGGCAGAGATCACCAGGGGTTCTAAATATCCATTTCCTTCTTTTATTGCTAAAATAAAGGATAAAACGGCAGCTAAGATTAAGATGATGGTAGATACATCTTTTAAGTGGAGTAATATTTTAATGGCAAGTGAATCTTTTTTCTTAGCAGTAAATTCATTCTTACCAGATTCCTCCTGTCTTTTCTCAACTTGTTTCGTTGATAATCCTTTGTTTGAATGACTTTTCAGTTTTTTAATTGCTTCGTTAGAGCTGGTTTCGTACCAATTCATATACTCATCCTTTCTGGTTTTTATTTTTCTATATCAAAATTTGGGTATCAAAAGAAAGTGAAAAACGATCTTTTGACAATGACATGTTCCAAATTCTAAAAAGCGTAGGTTCTCTACCTATTTGGGTAGAATATCCACCTAGATAGGTAGAGAGACTACCTATTAGTTTAAAAGATTAGCAGGTAATATCCTGCTATCTTAAAAAATATTTATTACATCATAATGTATGAAATATTCATTTTATTATATTGGTCAAGTGCTGGATTATATGCCTAATATAGAAAGGGTCAGGCTAGAATAAACAAGCATTATATTTCATCTGACTTTTGCATAGGAATGACTAAAAATTGAACAATGTTCTAGTCATTAAGAAAGATGAGGAATATTGAGATATAATCGTATCAATAAATCTTTTAGGATTTCCCTTTCCTCAGGGGTCATGCCTTCTTGTAACTTTAATTCTGTTTCGAGAAAGACATTATGGATCTCTTTTACTAAAGCCTTTCCTTTTGGAGTAACAGTAATAGAAAAACAACGACGATCACAATTGCTGACAGTGCGTTGGATATATCCTTTTTCTTCTAATCCATGTAGAAGACTTGTGACAGAAGGACCACGCAAATGCATGACTTCTTCTAAAAAACGACGGCTAATTTCGTTACCAGACTCAATTCTATTGTTGATGATACCAAGTAAGTGCCCCTGCTGGTTGGTTAGTCCATAAGCCTTTATTTTTTCATCACTCATATAATAAAGTCCATGAAAGATGCCCCGTATATAATAACTTAGCGAGTCTCTCTCGCTTCCACTAAACATTCATAATCACCTCTGCTTAAAATTAAGTAAATCTATATTGAGTAGATACTCTACCTATTTTAGCACTAAAAAAAACTTGAAGTCAATGAATATTTTCAAATTTATAAAAACTTAACAAAGAGCTGCCGTAAAGAAAGAAGATCATGGTCAAAGTATTCATCTTCTAACGGCAGCTTGAAGTTACGATAAATTATAATTGAGGTAGACCTAAATAATTTAAGAGTCCCACGTAAATTCCATAGGCAAATTGATACTGATCATTAATTAAAAGTTGAAGATCATTAAAATTGGTGATGTAGCCAAGCTCTACTAAAACTGCTGGCATTTGACTGCGTCTTAAAACGTATAGAGAGGAATTTTCCCGTACTCCATTATATTTAATTCCAGTCCTTCTAACGATTTCTTGTAAGATTGATTCTGCAAGATCAGAAGAAGGACTGTCTAAATTATAAACATAAACCTCGGCACCATTAATATCTGGATTGGGGTTAGAGTTCACGTGGATACTAATAAAATAGTCAGCAGGCCAGCTATTCGCCATGTCAACACGCTGTCTTAAGCTAGAAGCATTGGATGTTCCAAGGACTTCTTCTGGGTAAGTTCGAGAAACACGAGCATCGAATCTAGAATCACTGTTTAAAATATCAAAGAGATATGCGCCCACAATATAGGTGATATCCTGTTCACGATAACCAAATCCCTCTGCACCAGCATTAAATCCGCTGGGATTATGGCCTTGGTCAATAAAAATCTTAATAGCCAATTGAATTTCATCCTTTATATAGGTTCTTAAGAATAATATATGCAGGAAAGAAGGGTTTGTGTTGATTTATAAATACTTTTATGATAGAATAGTTTGATAATCAAAACATTAATATCAAGGAGATTTGTATGATCATTCAACCAAAGGTACGTGAATTTATCTGTACAACGGCACATCCAAAGGGATGTGAAGAACACGTAAAAAGACAGATTGATTACGTGAAAAAAAACGAGAAAATAGAGGGCTTTCAACGTGTTTTAGTCATTGGCGGTTCCACTGGATATGGCTTAGCAACTAGAATTGCAGCTACTTATACTTATGGTGCTAAAACCCTAAGTATTATGTTTGAAAAACCACCAACAGAAAAAAGAACAGCAACCCCAGGCTGGTATAATACTGTAGCTTTTGAAAAAATGGCGAAAAAAGATGGATATTATGCAGCCTCATTGAATGGAGATGCATTTTCTAAAGAAATGAAAGATAAGACCATTGCTAAAATAAAAGAAGAGTTAGGTCAAGTGGATTTAGTCGTTTATAGTCTAGCAGCCCCTCGAAGAACCACTGCTGATGGAACTACTTATAAATCTACATTAAAAACGGTAAAGGAAAGTTTTACGAATAAGTCCCTAGATCTTAGGGACAATACTGTTTCCATGGCTACGATTCCTCCTGCAAACCATGAAGAGATACAATCAACAATTAAAGTCATGGGTGGAGAAGACTGGAAGGACTGGATTGACGCGCTCGTTCAGGCTGATGTATTAGGGGATCATGCAGTGACATTGGCTTATTCATACATTGGGCCTAAGTTGACGTATCCCGTTTATTACGAAGGCACTATAGGACTGGCAAAAGAACACTTATATCAGTCTTCTAAAGAATTAAATGAACAATATCAAGAGAAAGGTTTAAAAGCTTATATTTCAGTGAATAAGGCGCTAGTAACTCAGGCAAGTGCAGCGATCCCCATTGTTCCTTTATATATGGCAGTCTTGTATAGGACGATGAAAGATGAAGGTTTACATGAAGGCTGTATTGAGCAGATGGTACGTCTATTTAGAGAAAAGTTACAAGATCAAGTAGCTCAAGTAGACGAGCTAGGAATGATTCGTCTAGATGATTATGAAATGAGAGCAGATATCCAAGAAAAAGTAATGGAGTCCTGGGATAGGATTCATTCCGATAATGTGAAAGAGTTAGCTGATATTGATGGATACTGGGAAGATTTTTATCACATGTTTGGTTTTCATTTTGATCATATAGATTATGAAGAAGATATTCCCTTAGTGTAACAAAAAATAAAAAAGTGTTGAATATACTGCAGATAGAAACATCAACCTTTCCAACTAAGTTCTTTGGTTGGAGAGGTTGATGTTGTTTATTCTGGATTTTTATGTTAAATAACATAAGGAACAAGGTGCATGAGAGATGAAAGGGTATGTAAAAAGCCTTAAAAATAACTTAAGAAAATATAAACTATTATTAACATACCTGATATTTTCCTTCCTATGTGCTATAATAAATCAATAGTTTATAAGGAGAAATACATGAAAATATTATTAGTAGGAATCAATTCAAAATTCATCCATTCTAATCTTGCTATATATAGTTTAAGAGCTTACGCTAAAGAGCATCAAGAATACATCGAACTGGTAGAATACACAATCAATCAGTATCAAGAGTATATTTTGCAAGAAATTTATAAAAAGCGGCCAGATGTGGTGGCATTTTCCTGCTATATTTGGAATTTAGATTATGTAAAGGACCTTATGATTGAGCTAAAAAAGGTATTGCCAAACACAGAAATCTGGGCAGGTGGTCCAGAAGTATCCTATGATGCATCCTCTTTTTTAAAAGAGATGAAAGTGGTAAAAGGAGTTATGATAGGGGAAGGTGAGGCTACTTTTTTAGAGGTAGTAAAACATTATGTAGAGAGAAAGTTACCATTGGAAGAGGTGAAAGGGATCACATATTTATCTCCTTGTGGACAGGTTGTTACTACATCGCCAAGAGAAGTCCTTGATATGGATACGCTTCCTTTTGTTTATGAAGATTTAAATGAATTTCAGAATAGGATCATCTACTATGAAACAAGCAGGGGGTGCCCATTTACCTGTAGCTACTGTTTGTCATCCATAAAAGAAAGAGTAAGATTTCGCAGTTTTTCCTTAGTAAAAGAGGAGTTACAATTTTTTTTGGATCACCGTGTAAAACAAGTAAAGTTTGTGGACCGCACCTTTAATGCAAATCATACACATGGGATGAACATTATTCAGTATATAAAAGATCATGATAATGGTATAACAAACTTTCATTTTGAGATCGCTGCAGATATTATTTCCCATGAAGAAATTGAATTATTAAAAACATTGCGTCCAGGTCTTGTACAGTTGGAAATAGGTGTTCAGTCTACAAATTTACAGACGATTAAAGAAATTGATCGAATTATGGATCTTGATATTTTAAAACAGGTTGTCCATGGTATTCAAGAAGGAAAGAATATTCATCAGCACCTTGATTTAATTGTGGGACTACCCTTTGAGGACTATCATAGCTTTATCAAGTCTTTTAATGATGTATACCAAATGGAACCTAATCAGCTGCAGTTAGGTTTCCTAAAATTATTAAAAGGATCTAAGATGCATAAAAAAGCAGAGGACTATGGAATTGTTTATAGTCATAAAACACCATATGAGGTATTATATACCAACTGGATTACTTACGATGATGTGCTACAATTGAAGGCGGTAGAAGAAATGGTAGAAGTTTATTATAATAGTGGGCAATTTTTAACTACCATCAAAGACTTAGTTTCTGCTTTTGATTCTCCATATACATGTTTTTACCAGTTAGCAGCTTATTATGAACGTCATCATTTAAACGGAATCAGTCATACTAGAATACGTAGATATGATATATTACTTTCGTTCATAGAAGAAGAGACGAATTTAGATAAAGAATATTTTAAGGAATTACTGCTTTATGATTTATATTTAAGAGAAAATGTAAAAAGTAGACCTGACTGGGGAGCTGATTTACAAGATGATAAAGATGTCTTTAAGGCTTTTTATCAAGAGGAAGAACGAAACAGAAAATATCTTGTTGGATACGAAGTATATAATCATCGACAATTGAGTAAAATGACTCATATAGAACGTTTTTCTTATGATGTAACAGGGGATAAAAAACCTGGAACGTATTTTGTGTTATTTGATTATAAAAACCGAGATCCTCTTACTTACGATGCAACAACCCATGTGATCCAAGTATGATTGAGAGATCAGGGCAAGAGGACAGTATGATAAAGGGAAATGATAAAAATGATAGATTCATATATTGTATTTGATATAGAAACAACAGGGCTTTATCCAAAAACCGATCGCATTATCGAAATCGGAGGGGTAAAGGTAGTCCATGATAAAGTAGTAGATACTTTTCATACATTGATAGACCCAGGCATGGAATTACCAAAACATATTATTGATTTAACTGGAATTCAACCTAGTATGCTTGAAGATGCACCAAAGACCTCAGAGGCGGTTGGTCAGTTTATAGAATTTTGTGAAGATTACATACTTGTGGGTCACAATGTGATTTTTGATTATAGTTTTGTTAAGCGATATGCTGTGAATCATAAACTGCCCTTTGAAAGACAGGGCATTGATACATTAAAAATTGCGAGAAAAGTATTACCTTGGTTAGAAAAGAAAAACTTAGAGTCATTATGTTCCTACTATAAAATAGACCAGGGAAATAAACATCGTGCTTTAGACGATGCACAGTCAACGAAACAGCTTTTAGACAAACTAAGAGATGATTTTTTAGTCGATCATGAAGAATGTTTTAAGCCTTATGATCTCATTTACAAAGTAAAACGAGAAGGTCCTATTACCAATGCCCAAAAGGGATACTTGAATGATTTAATAAAATATCATAAAATAAAGTTGGATGTGGATATAGATACTTTAACGAAAAATGAGGCGTCAAGGCGTATCGATCATATTATTTTAAAACATGGAAGAATTATTCGATAAAGGTAGAAAGGGAGGTAATCAATCATGAATTTTAACAATCATAAGATCAAGAAAATAATTTCTAGTATTATTGTCATAGTGTTTGTACTTGCATTAATAGTACCTACAATCTTAATGGCACTATAAATTAAGAAAGGGGTTAGAGAATGAATCTAAAAAAATTGGTACAGACTTTATGTATTGCTGGAGGGATATCTATTGCTTTTTTCGCATCCAGTAATACAGCAATTGCGGCTGAAGAAGTACGTACAATTAATAAAGGGATTTACATTGGCGAATTTGACTTATCAGATAAAACACCAGAAGATGCTAAGAGAGAAGTAGAGGCATACTTAGAGGAAGAAAAGAAAAAGTCAGTGACCTTTCAAATTGGGGAAAATAAAACCACAATCACAGCAGGAGAGTTGGGCATTACATGGAGCAATGAAGAGGTGATAGATGAAGCGGCAATCATTGGCCATTCAGGTAATATCATTCAAAAATATAAAACATTAAAAGATTTGGAAGAAAATCCTGTGTATTATCCCTTAGAATATTCTGTGGATCGTTCAATGGTAGAGGCTGTGATCAACCAACAGTGTCTACAGTTTGATACAGAGCCAGTCAATGCATCCTTTAAAAGGGAAAACGGAGAATTTATTGTAGAAGATGGAAAAAAAGGTTCAAAACTTAATATAGAGGAATCGGTAGAGCTGGTTTATGATTATATGGAAAATTCTTGGAATATGGAAAGTGCATCCATTGATCTTCCTGTTGAAGAAGCAGAACCAGAATATAATGGTGAGGATCTGAAGTTAGTAAAAGATGTTTTGGGAACGTTTTCCACAGACTTTTCATCTTCTTCGGAGTCACGTGCTATGAATTTAGATACAGGTGCTGAAAAAATCAATGGCTCTATTATTTATCCAGGGGAAGAGTTTTCTGTTTACGAAGTCACTCACCCATATACAGAAGAAAATGGATATGGATATGGATCTGCTTTTGAAAATGGAAAGGTGGTTCCAAGTCTAGGCGGTGGAATTTGCCAGGTGTCTACAACACTTTATAATGCTGTCCTAAGATCAGAGCTTGAAGTGACAGAAAGATCCAATCATACGATGCAAGTGTCCTATGTTAAGCCGTCTATGGATGCAGCGATAGCAGGAACTTACATGGATTTAAAGTTTAAAAATAATACGGATTCCCCTATTTACATTGAAGGATATACAAAGAATAGAGAAATCACTTTTACCATTTATGGTCATGAAACAAGATCGGCTGATAGAGAAGTGCGCTATGAAAGTGAAACAACTGGAACATTACAACCGGGAGTAAGAATTGAAGCATCAAATGCAGCAATTGGTAGCATCACTCAAACCCAGAGTCCAGTAGCAGGTTTGTCAGCAAAGCTTTGGAAAATTGTCACAGAAAATGGGAAAGAAACAAGGACCCAAGTCAATTCTAGTACTTATTATCCAAGCGATACAATTTATAGTGTAGGAACGGCATCTAATGATCCAAATAAAACAGCAGCGATGAAAGCAGCTATTGCTACTGGTAACATGGATCAAGTAAGAACGGTAGCAAATTCATTATTGGCACCGACGCCAGAGCCTGAGACGGAAACTCCATCTACAGAGAAGGAAACACCAGAAACTACGGCTCCAGAAACTACTCCACCGGAAACTACAGCTCCAGAAACATCTGCGCCCGAGACACAAGCACCTGATACTCCAAGTGAAGATTCCAATGGAGAGGGAGCAGAATAAACTCATATAGAAAGCCACCAAAGGCTGTTGCAGGAAAATGCAGCAGCCTTTGGCGAGTCCATGATCATGAAACATTATGTTTAGGTGGATGTTAAAATAGAAATAGAATGACATAGTCTCTGGGTAATAGTATAATATGAAAAGAAACAAATGAAGACAGAAATAAATATAGATCACCATGATATTTACGGAGATCATAGATATAGAGGAGATGGATGAAAAGGTGAGAGTAGGAAAGATACCAGAATCAGTCTTGGTGCGTTCGGTTTTAAAGAAAGTAAAAGATAGAAGAGAAGAAGTGCTCATAGGAGCAAGTGTAGGAGAAGATTGTGCCGTTTTACAATTAAAAGAAGACGAAGTATTCGTTATGTCTACGGATCCTATTACTGGTACCACAAAAGATCTTGGAAAAATGGCTGTTCATGTGACAGCAAATGATATTGCTTCCTCAGGAGCAGAAATAGTTGGAATCATGTTGACTATCTTATTACCAGATGGAGCAAAAGAATCGGATTTAAAGGCTATGATGGAACAGATGGATGAGGCTTGTGAGGAACTAAAAATCCAGATTCTTGGTGGTCATACAGAGGTTACTAAAGCGGTGAATCAACCCATTATTACGGTGACGGGAGTGGGTAAGATCAAGAAAGATCAAGTCATTGTTACATCAGGTGCTGGTCCTGATCAAGATGTGGTTTTAACAAAATGGATCGGTCTAGAAGGCACATCCATTATTGCAAAAGAAAAGTCAGAAGAGTTAAAGAAAAGATATCCATGGGCTTTCGTAGAGAAGGCAAAAGGATTTGATCAATATATTTCTGTTGTACCAGAAGCGAAAATTGCAACCAAACACGGTGTAAGCTCTATGCATGACGTTACGGAAGGTGGTATTTTTGGAGCTCTATGGGAACTTGCAGAAAGTTCTGGTGTAGGTGTTGATGTGGATTTAAAAAAAATACCAGTCTTGCAGGAAACCATTGAGATCTGTGAGTACTTCTGTATCAATCCATATCTACTGATTTCCAGTGGGGCCATGCTTATGGTATCAGAGAGAGGTCACGACCTAGTAAGAAAATTAGAAAGAGAAGGCATTCATAGTGTTGTGATTGGTAAAACCACATCTTCTCATGATCGAGTGGTTCGAAATGGAGAAGAAGTACGTTATTTGGAGAGACCAAAAACAGATGAATTGTATCAAGTTGTGAATTAATATAAACAAAGAAAGAAGAGATCAGTATGGCAAACTTAAACATTGTATTATTTGAACCTGAGATTCCTGCAAATACAGGAAATATAGGTAGAACTTGTGTAGCAACAGGAACAAAACTTCATCTTATTGAACCCTTGGGGTTTCGATTAAATGAAAAATCAATCAAAAGGGCTGGGATGGATTATTGGAAGGATTTAGATGTTACCAGATATATTAATTTTGAAGAATTTTTAGAGAAGAATCCTGGTGCTAAAATTTATATGGCTACAACGAAAGCTCCTAGAGTATATTCTGAGGTTTCATACGAAGAAGACTGTTTTATTATGTTTGGAAAAGAGAGCGCTGGTATACCAGAGGAAATTTTATTGGAAAATCAGGACACTGCAATTAGAATTCCCATGATTGGTGATATTCGATCTTTGAACTTGGGAAATTCTGTAGCGATTGTCTTGTATGAAGCATTGAGACAGCACCAGTTTGATCATATGCAATTAGAAGGTCATTTAACAAAATATGATTGGAAGTAATCCCTTATTTGATGTAGATCAAAAATAAGGTACTTGGTATAAAAGGTTGGTACATAGGATTCTGTAAAATAGAGCCTTATGTACCAATCATTTTATATCTATATTATATCTAGAATGGTAGACTGCTAAGGAATAACGTTAATCAGAAGGATGGTTTTTAGACCTTGGTAAAGTAAAGATAAATTCAGTACCTACACCTTCTGTGCTAACGACATTTATATTTTCATCATGGGCTTGTATAATTTCTTTGACGATAGCTAGTCCAAGGCCCGTACCCTTTTTATCTTTTCCTCTAGAGGTATCGGATTTAAAGAAACGATCCCATACCTTTTTCAGGTTTTCCTTTGGAATACCGATGCCCTCATCTTTAACAGAAACAAAGACTTTATCGTACTTTTCTGTGGTTTCTACGGTAATCGTAGAGTTTTTATGACTAAATTTAATGGCATTATCAAGTAAATTATAAAGTACCTGCTGAATTTTTCCTAAATCAGCCATCACGTATAGTGATTTAGAAGAGAGAATTAATTCAATAGAAATCATTTTATTACGACAGCTGCCTCCAAATGTTTCTGCTGTTAGTTTGATCATTTTAATGATATCAAATTCAGTGATATCTAGTAAACTCTTCTTCATATCAAAGTTATTTAAAGTTAGTAGACTACTAGTTAATTTATTCAAACGCTCGGTTTCAAAAAGGACAATATTCAAGTATTTTTCTTGCATTTCTGGAGGAATCGTACCATCTAAAATAGCCTCCACATATCCCTTGATCGAAGTCAGAGGGGAGCGAAAGTCATGAGAAATATTTGCTACGAAGTTTCGCTGATATTCCTCACTTTTACTAAGCTCATGGGACATATAATTGAGGGAGGCGGACAAGTACCCCATTTCGTCTTCAGTATAGACTGGTAATTCATAATCTAAATTCCCACTTGCATATTCAGTAGTCGCTTTTGTAATCCTTTTTAAAGGGATAAATACGATCAGGGTAAAAGCTAAAAGAATGATTAAAGATAGTAGGAATATTGCGATTAACGTAAGATAAACCACCTTTAAAAATTCATTTCGCTCTGCTTCAAGCTCAGACATGGGGTAGTGGATAATAACATAGCCTTTTACTTTGTATCCTGAAGAAATAGGAGAGATAACGCTTAGCTTGTCATCAGAAAAAGTATTGTAAAATTTCCCGATCTGATAAGCTTTGTTTCCTGTTGAGGTTGGATTGAAATCCTCAATTACCTTGTTCTCTGTTTGATTAAACTTTTCTCCAGTGTTGATAATCACCCTTCTGTCCTGTCTGTTGATGATCCATATTTGAGTATTTTGGTAAGTACTAATGGTTTTTAAGTTTGAATAAATTTCAGTTAAGCCAGATTCTTCAGTCATGTAATAGTCAGAGATGTTCCCACTGGCTATTGACATCGCCTCTTTGTTAAGAGCAGAAACCTTGGATTTAATCAAATAGTTTCTAGTTAAGGTAGAAGTTAAAGTAGTAATGGTAAAAATACTTAAAAAACCAAACAGAAGATAGGCAAACAGAAATTTAAAGTAGAGGGAGTGTTTCATTATTTTTTCACCTCAAATTTATATCCAATCCCCCATACTGTGGATAAAGCCCAGTCACTATGATCTTTTATTTTTTCCCGTAAACGCTTAATATGTACGTCTACTGTCCTAGTATCTCCAATATATTCATAACCCCAAATATGATCAAGGAGCTGTTCTCTTGTGAAGACCTGATTGGGTGATGAGGCTAAGAAGTATAAAAGTTCTAACTCTTTGGGAGGCATATCTACTTGATTGCCATTATAGAATACTGAGTAATTGGTTCGGTTAATGATTAAGTCTGAATATTCTACATAGTCTCCTGTTGGTGTAGGACCAGAAGGTTTCACCTCAGGTTGAAAACGTCGTAGTACGGCTTTGCATCGAGCTACTAATTCTTTGGAATCAAAAGGCTTGATCATATAGTCATCTGCACCTAATTCCAATCCTAATACTTTATCAAAAATTTCTCCTTTAGCGGATAACATAATGATAGGAACAGATGATTTCTTACGTAGTTCGCGACACACCTGGTAGCCATCAATACCAGGTAACATTAAATCTAGAAGTACTAAGTTTGGTTGGAAGGAGTCAAAGACTTGTAAGGCTTCTTCGCCATCATAAACCATCATAGTATCAAAGCATTCCTTCGTTAAATAAAGAGAAATAAGTTCTGCGATATTGGTATCGTCATCTACAATTAATATTTTTTGTTTTGTAACCATGAGGATTCTCCTTTTTAAAATAAATTTTACAATTCTTATTTGAAGGTGACAATGGTAACGCCAGCATCTCCTTCTCCAATAGCTGCCAAGTGATATTCTGCTACACTGCGGTTTCTTCTCAGGAAGTTATGAACTCCTTTTCGAAGTGCTCCCGTCCCTTTCCCATGAACGACTCGTACTTGAGGGATGTGAGATAGATATGCATCATCAAGATACTTATCTAGTTCTGCTAAGGCTTCATCTACTGTCTTACCAATTAAATTTATTTCTGGTCGAACAGTTGCAGATTTAGACATTTTGATTTTTCCAGCTCCTGTTTTTTGCAGGTTTGGAGCAGTGATGACAGGCTCGTCAATGAGCTCTAAATCTTGTATATTTACTTGTGAGCGTAAAATCCCCATTTGGACAAAAAGATCTCCTTTTGCATTTGGAAGAGTGCTAACAGTGCCTGTTAAATTCAGGCTAAGGACTTTTACGCTATCACCGATGTTTAGGTTTTTCGGTTTCTTTTTATTGGATCTTTTCCTGCTTTGATTTATGGAAAGTTTCTTCTCGATACCAGAGGTTTTTTCTCTTAATTTTGTTCGCTCATGTTCCATATCTTTCATGGATATATTTTCTTTTCCAAACTTATGAAAGTTTTTAATGGTCTGATCCGCATATTCTTTAGCATCTCTTAAAATAGCCACTGCTTGTTCGTTTGCATCTCTTAAAATACTTTCTTTACGCTTATCTAGTTGATCTTGTTTGGATTCTAATTTTGTCTTTAAATCCTGAATTTCCTTTTTATAAGTCTCAATTTCTAGACGCTCGTTTTCGATGGTAACTCGGCTGTTTTCTAAATCAGTCAATAGATCTTCAAAGCTTTCGTTTTGTTCACTGATCTGCGCTTTAGCACTTGTGATAATATCATCTGGTAGACCTAATTTGCTGGATATAGCAAAAGCGTTACTCTTACCTGGAACTCCAATAAGTAAACGGTACGTAGGGCGGAGGGTTTGGATATCAAACTCACAGCTAGCGTTTTCTACTTGGGGTGTAGTTAATGCAAAGACCTTTAGTTCACTGTAGTGAGTTGTGGCCATTGTACGGATGCCTTGGTTGTGTAAATGGGTGAGAATTGCTATGGCAAGTGCAGCCCCTTCCGTAGGGTCTGTTCCAGCACCTAATTCATCAAATAAAACTAAGGATCCCTGAGAGGCTTCCTTTAATATAGATACGATATTCGTCATATGAGATGAGAAAGTACTCAGGTTTTGTTCAATACTTTGTTCATCACCAATATCTGCATAGACATTGGTAAAAACAGTGAGTTCTGAACGATCAAAGGCGGGAATGTGAAGCCCTGATTGCCCCATGAGGGTAAACAGACCTACTGTTTTTAAGGAAACGGTTTTACCACCTGTGTTTGGCCCCGTAACGATTAACAAATCAAAGTCTTTTCCTAAATGAATATCAATAGGAACCACTTTTTTGGGGTCTAATAAAGGATGGCGTCCTTTTTTGATGTTCACATATCCTTTCGTATTAAATATGGGTTGGCTACCAGTATAGCTTTTGGATAGAGAGGCTTTAGCGAAAATAAAGTCAAGTTGGGCTAGTTGAAGGAGATTTAGCTCTATGGCTTCAATTTCTTCCGAAACGAATAAGCTTAAATTAGCCAAAATAACCTCGATTTCTTTTTCCTCTTTTAATTCTAATTCTCTTAGGTCGTTATTTAACTTTACTACGGCCATAGGTTCCACAAAGAGAGTAGAGCCAGTAGAGGACTGATCGTGTATCATACCAGGGACATTTGAACGGTATTCTGCTTTTACAGGGATGCAGTAGCGACCGTTTCTCATGGTGATCACGGCATCCTGTAAATAGGAACGAGCAGAGCCATTTACCATGGATCCCAGCTGGATATGAATCTTGTCATTTATATTTTTCATACCTCTTCTAATTTGCTTTAATCCACTACTAGCATCATCGCTGATTTCGGTTTCCGATAAGATACAACGACGAATCTCTATAGAAATTGGGGTAAGAGGTTGTAGTGTAGAAAAGATTTCATCTAAAGAATCTGGTTCTACATCGGCATTTTCTGGTCTTGCATATGATTTTACTCGATTGGCTACTTCTAAGAGAGTGCAAATCCTAAGAAGTTCCTCTATATTTAAAATACTACCGACCTCTAAACGTCTTAGGGAAGGGCGTACATCTTGAATACCTCCAAAAGAGATACCACCTTTTTTATAGATCCTAGTCAAAGCATCGCTAGTTTCTTTTTGAGCTTTTTCAATGGCATCAAGACTTGTGAAAGGAGTTAATCTTTTACATAGATTTTTGCCCATTTCAGAAGATGCCATGTTCGTTAATTGGTCAATTATTTTATTATATTCTAATGTTTTTAACACTTTTGTATTCATATTATTCACCTACATTTATTATGATTGCTGATCTGGATTCCCTTCCTCTATTCTACCCTATATTCACAAACAATAAAAGCACTTATTCGCCTATTGCTTAGTTTGCTGAGATACAATATAATAATACAAGGATAAATAGTCATGTGATTTTATATTTAGATGAAAAACCATGAATTTAGGATCCCCCAAACCATGAGAGATATATATTTGTTTGATGTATCGGAATATTCACAATATGTTCATATATATTTAGTAAAATAGTAGAATTAATAGTTATCTGGTATATCAGATGTTTCAAATCTGGAGAAGGAGATATCTTACATGAAAAATGATAAGGAAGAGTTTGATTTTATCAAAGAGAAAATCAAGGACAAACCAATCAATAAAGGCAAGTTAGCTATGAAGGTCGGGGGCGTAGTTGCGCTAGCTATTATTTTTGGTGCTGTTGCATGTTCCACATTCTATTTGGTAAAGCCTTGGGCATCTGAGGTTTTTGAACCAGATGAAACCCATGACCCAGTTGTTTTGTCTAAAGAAAGTGACAGTGATTCTCAACATGATGAAACCGAAGAAACACAGCCAAAGCCTATTGAAACAGAGCCACCGAAAGAACAAGTGGTAGAAGTTGCAGAGCCAACCATAAAGGATTATAAAAAAATATTAGATCAAATGGAAGAAG
>DVLR01000142.1 GCA_018715425.1 Candidatus Merdenecus merdavium | reverse complement strand
CCTCAAAGTATTCTTCTACGGCCTTTAAATCATCATTATGAGCTAAAATATTGGCAGTCACGTAGACTTTTACATTATGCTCGTGAGCAAATATGATTCCCTGCGCCATATCTTCCATAGAAAAGTTTTTCGCCTTGGCTCTAAGTCCAAAAGCCTCTCCTCCAATATAAACAGCATCTGCTCCAAATACAACTGCTGTTTTTAGTACTTCTAAGTTACTTGCTGGTATTAATAATTCTGGATGTCTCATGTTAAATCCTTTCTAAAAAGTGAAAGTGAGGGCGATGCCATTCACTTCTGCAAATTGCACCATCCCCCACCGTTTCTTAATCTATCTTTGTACTGACTGTTACACCATCTCCTAAAGGAATAATGGTAGTCAATAGTTTTTCATGATGTTTTAGCTCATAGAGATATTCTCGCATTCTACGATAAATCGTCCGATTTCTCTTTTCTACAGCAAATCTGGATTCAATAATATCTCCGTCCTGCAACACATTATCCGATATCAGTATACTTCCTGTTTTCATCAATCTTAACATATGTGGAAAATAGTTTATATACTGAGCTTTTGCAGCATCCATAAAAATAAGATCATAAGTGCCATCTAATTCTGCCAAAATATCCATGGCATCTCCCTCTAATAAGGTGATACCATCCTCTCGGCCAGCCTTTCTGAAATTCTCTTTTGCAATAGGAATGCGCTTCTCAAACTTTTCTATGGTTGTAATCTTGCAATCCTTTGGAGCATATTCACTTAGCAGCAGTGTTGAAAATCCTACCGCTGTTCCAACCTCCAAAATAGTAGCTGGTTTTACAATTTCCAACATCACCTTTAAAAAGCTTTGCATTTGTGGTCCTATAATCGGTACTCCATCATGAAGTGCTTTTTCTTCTATATCATTTAACCATTGAGGATTTCCCGTTTCTAAAGAGTTTAAGTAAGTTGTTAATCTTTCATCTATAATCACAGTTTTATTTCTCCATTTTACAATATCATTACTCTTGGATGGACTCACTTTCTGCTGGAGTTGTTTGATCCGATTCTTCTCTTGATAAAATGGCTAATATTTTGTTCACATCGTAAGATGTATTCAATATATAACTGCCTGGTAAAATCTTACCTCTATAATCAGATAATTTCTCCTGTACAACGAATACCTTTGCATCTTTAATTAAACCCTTTCTTAAGAGCAGCTTTCCAATCTTATAAGTGCTGGTTCTAGGCTTAATCGTTACGGTTACTTCCACACCAGGTGGATCTGACATGTTTCGATCTGCGAAAACAGCATATCCGAATTTGTATGCACTTTTACCTATGGCTATAATAGCCACTATGATAATCACATAAACCGTTAATCTTATTGCAGTTAAGGTTATGGATGACAACACGTTCTTCTTGCTCATGAATTCCTCCCACCTGGTAATGAATTTCTTTTATCCCTTTAGTATTATCCTTTATATTTTCGATCTATACTACTTACACTTCCATAATGATCGGTAAAATCATAGGTCTTCTCTTTGTTTTCTTCCATAAGTAATCACTTAAAGAATCTTTAATAGAAGTTTTAATCTTACCCCAATCTGATACATTCTTTTCTAAGCAATAATCGATAGAGTCTTCAACCACATGTCTTGCCCCTTCCATTAGCCCTTCTGATTCACGTACGTATACAAATCCTCTAGATACAATATCTGGGCCAGCTAAGAGCTGATTGCTATACTTTTCTAATGTTAACACCACGATTAAAATTCCATCCTCTGATAAATGCTGACGATCTCTTAAAACAATATTTCCAACATCTCCAACACCCAGTCCATCAACTAAGATTCCTCCTGTTTGAACATGATCTACAACTTTTGCATATTCATCACAAATTTCTATAACATCTCCTGTCGAAACAATATGAATGTTGTCTTTTGGAATACCTAAACTTTGGGCAATACTTGCATTAGCTTTTAAGTGACGATATTCCCCATGGATTGGAATTGCGTACTTTGGACGAACTAAGGAATAAATTAATTTGATTTCTTCCTGACAAGCATGTCCTGATACATGGGCATCTTGGAATACTACCTCTGCGCCTTTGATGGATAACTCATTAATCACTTTAGAAACAGCTTTTTCATTTCCTGGAATAGGGCTAGAACTGAAGATCACCGTATCCCCTGGTTTAATCGAAATCTTTTTATGGATATTCGCCGCCATTCTAGATAGAGCTGCCATGGATTCTCCCTGGCTTCCAGTCGTAATCAGAACGGTTTGCTCGTCTGGATAATCCTTCAACTGTTCAATTTCAATTAAAGTATTTTCTGGTATTTGAATATATCCAAGTTCTGAAGCGGTAGAAATAATATTTACCATACTCCTTCCCTCTACGACAACCTTACGCCCATATTTGTAAGCAGTATTAATGATCTGCTGCACACGATCTACATTGGATGCAAACGTTGCAACAATGATTCTAGAATTCTTATGCTCTAAAAATAAATGTTCGAAGGTTCTACCAACGGTACGCTCTGACATGGTATATCCTGGTCTTTCAGCATTGGTACTTTCACATAATAATGCTAGTACACCTTTTTTACCAATCTCTCCAAAACGTTGTAAATCGATGGAATCTCCAAATACTGGTGTATAATCCACTTTAAAGTCACCAGTGTGAACAACCGTACCAGCTGGTGAATAAATAGCTAAAGCTGCCGCATCGGCAATACTATGATTTGTTTTTATAAATTCAATACGAAATGCACCTAAGTTAATGGACTGTCCATGTCGTATCACTTTTCTTTTTGTTGTTTTCAATAAATTATGT
This sequence comes from Candidatus Merdenecus merdavium, assembly GCA_018715425.1. GTDB lineage: Bacteria > Bacillota > Clostridia > Lachnospirales > Lachnospiraceae > Merdenecus > Merdenecus merdavium. The sequence goes on along the minus strand of DVLR01000142.1, from coordinate 895 downwards.
TCTTTTAATTTTTTGTCTATAATCCCAACGGTCAATTTTGTAGCATAGATTGGGATATTGATCTCTCTTAAAATATAAGGTAAGGCACCAATATGGTCTTCATGACCGTGGGTGATGACAAATCCTTTTACCTTTGATATATTATTCTTTAAATAAGTCACATCTGGTATGACCAGATCGATTCCAAGCATATCATCTTCTGGGAAAGCAAGACCGCAGTCTACCACGATAATGCTTTCTTCGAATTCGAATGCAGTCATGTTCATACCGATCTGCCCAAGGCCTCCAAGTGAAATGATCTTTAGTTTTGAGTTGTTAATATTTTTCAAATCGCACCTCCATATGTTCTGTATTTGTTTGGGCACATTATTCTCATTTTGAAAGCTTTTTGCTTTCCATATTTACAGAACACTCTTTACAAATACCATATAGCTTCACTTCATGATCAGTGACCTTAAATAACATAGTATCTTCGATCCTTTTTTCTAATTTTTCCAATAAGTCGTCTTCAAAGGAGAAAATCTTCCCGCATTCCGTGCATATTAAGTGATGATGGTGGTGTTTTTGAGTATCATCCGTACGTGCGATTTCATAGCGTACAAATCCATCATCTAAATTAATCCGATCAACTAAGTTTAAATCTAATAATAATTGTATGGTTCTATAAATTGTAGCGAGTCCTATCTCTGGGTATTCCGCCTTTACTAATTCGTAAATTTCTTCTGCTGTTAGATGTCTGTTTGGGCTGTTTGATAATACTTGCAGCACTAAAACTCTTTGATTTGTAACTTTTAGTCCTTTTTCTTTCAGTATTTTTCTAAACTTCTCTGTCGCAACTGGCATCTCTTCACCTCACCTACGTCTTTTTCGAATAAAATGCTTTATCATTAAAGAT
>DVLR01000141.1 GCA_018715425.1 Candidatus Merdenecus merdavium | reverse complement strand
AAAAGTCATATGAGTACCTTGGAAGAGAGCCAAGTTGCTATGGTAAAGGGTGCTTTTAAGCATGAAGTTCCAGGTGCAAAAGAGTCAACCAAGGGTGATATAAATGCTGCCCCTAAAAAGAAGAACAATATTACGCAAGTATTTCATCCACAAAACAGTGGAAGAAAAAACACTTCAGATAGGACGGGTAATACAGAACAAATGAATACAAATAAATCAAATCCAACAGATAAAAACTCACAAAGTCACAACAAGCCGGCAGGTCAACAGAAGCAGAACACAAAATCAGGTAATCGTCCGGCTGGGGGAGGAAATCGTTTGGCACAATCAAATAAAAATCAATCTCAAGGACAAAATCAATCACAAGGACAAAATCAATCACAAGGACAAAATCAATCACAAGGTCAAGGAGCAAACCGCAAGAAAGCAGCAGGTCAAAGATCTCAACAGGCAGGTAGTACTCAAAGACAAAATTCTGGTAGCCGTAATGGTCAAAGTGGAAATAGACAAAGCCAGAGCCAAGGAAATAGATCAACAGGCCAAAATCAGGGAGGAAATAAACCAGCAAGTCAAGGAAATCGTAACAATCAAGGTGGAAATAGATCAAACCAGAGTGGAAATAGACCCAATCAAGGTGGCAATAGACCAAACCAAGGTGGAAACAGACCGAATCAGGGAAGAAGACCTAATCAAGGTGGAAACAGACCAAACCAAAGACGGGGTAGAAACCAAGCACCAGCACCAGCTCCAGCTCCAGTGGTTGAGAAGAAGGATGAAATCAAGACCATTATATTACCAGAAGTAATGACTATAAGAGAATTGGCAGATAAGATTAAGGTTGCACCAGCTCAATTAGTTAAAAAATTATTTCTTCAAGGAACTATGGTAACGGTGAATCATGAAATTGACTTTGATGCAGCGGAAGAGTTGGCGTTAGAGTATAATTGTATTGCAGAACCAGAAGTTAAAGTAGATGTAATTGCAGAACTTTTAAAAGAAGAGGAAGAAAATCCAGAGGACTTAACACCAAGACCACCAGTGGTATGTGTTATGGGACACGTAGATCATGGTAAAACTTCTCTTTTGGATGCCATTCGTAGTACTAAAGTTATCGATCGGGAGGCAGGAGGTATTACACAGCACATTGGTGCTTACGTAGTATCTATCCAAGGACAGAAGATAGCCTTTTTAGACACACCAGGTCATGAGGCTTTTACTGCAATGAGAATGCGTGGTGCAAATGCCACTGATATTGCGATCTTAGTAGTAGCAGCAGATGATGGTGTTATGCCACAGACCGTAGAGGCTATTAACCATGCGAAAGCTGCCGAGATCGAAATCATTGTTGCTATTAATAAAATAGATAAACCAAGTGCAAATATCGAAAGAGTGAAACAAGAATTATCTGAATACGGTTTAATTCCAGAGGATTGGGGCGGTAGTACAATTTTCGTACCAGTATCAGCTCATAGCCACGAAGGAATTGAGCAGTTACTTGAAATGATTCTGTTAACAGCAGAGGTTGGAGAACTTAAAGCAAATGCCAATAGAAGAGCTAGGGGGCTTGTAATAGAGGCAGAGCTTGATAAAGGAAAAGGTCCAGTAGCTACTATTTTAGTACAAAAAGGTACACTTCATATTGGTGACCCAATTGCAGCTGGTTCATGTCACGGTAAAGTCCGTGCTATGATGGATGATAAAGGAAGAAGATTAAAAGAAGCGGGACCATCAACGCCAGTGGAGATTTTAGGTCTTAGCGATGTTCCAAATGCAGGTGAGATTTTTGTATCTCCAGAAACTGAAAAAGAAGCTAGGAGTTTTTCAGAAACCTTTATCTCAGAAGGAAAAGAAAGACTCATTGATGAAACAAAAGCGAAAATGTCTTTAAATGACTTGTTCTCTCAAATTCAGGCAGGAAGTTTAAAAGAATTAAACATCATTGTTAAAGCAGACGTTCAAGGTTCTGTGGAAGCAGTAAAACAAAGCTTAGTGAAATTATCTAATGAAGAAGTAGTCGTTAAAATCATCCATGGTGGCGTTGGGGCTATTAACGAATCTGATGTAACGTTAGCTGCTGCATCCAATGCTTTTATCATTGGATTTAATGTTAGGCCAGATGCAACTGCAAAAGCTATCGCTGAGGATGAAGGAGTAGATCTTAGACTATATCGTGTTATTTACGATGCTATCAGCGACGTTGAGTCTGCTATGAAGGGTATGCTAGATCCTATCTTTGAAGAAAAGGTAATCGGTCATGCAGAAATCCGTCAGACCTTTAAAGCATCAGGCGTTGGTACCATTGCAGGATCTTATGTTCTTGATGGTGTATTCCAAAGAGGATGCTCTGTACGTATAACAAGAGATCATGATCTTATCTTTGAAGGTCCTTTAGCATCACTAAAGAGATTTAAAGATGATGTAAAAGAAGTAAAAGCTGGTTATGAATGTGGTTTAGTCTTTGAAAAATTTAATGATGTCAAAGAATTAGACTTAGTGGAAGCTTATCAAATGGTAGAAGTTCCACGATAGAGGGGAAGATTCCTCTCAAAAGCAGTTAGCGGAAAATAGAGAGGTAGCTAAAATGAAAAGAAATAGCATAAAAAATACAAGGGTCAATTTCCAGGTTCAAAAGGAATTAAGCAGCATCATTAGAAATGATATCAAAGATCCAAGAATCGATCCTTTGACTAGTGTAGTGATGGTAGAAGTTGCTCCAGATCTTAAAACGTGTAAAGCTTTTATCAGTGTCCTGGGTGATGAAGAATCTGGGAAAAATACCATTGACGGTTTAAGAAGTGCAGAAGGCTACATTAGAAGACAGTTAGCTAAAAACATCAATTTAAGAAACACTCCAGAGATTACATTTATTTTAGACCAATCCATTGAATATGGTGTGAATATGTCTAAATTAATCGATGAAGTAGTACACGAAGAGGATGAAACCAATGAATAACATTGCAATAGATCTTCAGGGAACCACAACCATAGCAATCGCAGGTCACATTAGGCCAGATGGCGATTGCGTGGGTTCTTGTATGGGACTGTATCATTATATAAAAGATAGGTATCCTAAAATCTTAGTGGACGTTTATTTAGAACAGCCCCCTAAGATTTTCGGGTATATAAAAAACATAGATGAAATCAACAGCACTTATGATAAGGACATGGCATATGATTTGTTTATTAGCTTAGACTCAGGAGATAAGGAACGACTTGGGATGGCGAATAAGTATTTTGATACTGCGAAAAAAACCATTTGCATTGATCATCATATTAGCAACCCAGGTTACGGGGATATTAATTATATTTTTCCAGATGCAAGTTCCACTTCAGAACTGGTTTATGACTGGCTTGAAAAAGATTTTATTAATAAAGAATGTGCAGAGGCTTTATATACTGGCATGGTTCATGATACAGGAGTTTTTCAATATACCAATACCCAACCTAGCACCATGAGAGCAGCAGCAAGCTTAATGGAGAAGGGGATAAACTTTCATTCAATCATCGAAGATACATTTTATAAAAAAACGTACCTTCAAAATCAAATTTTAGGACGGGCCTTATTGGAAAGTATCACCCTACTAGATGGAAAAGTAATCGCCAGTGGATTAGATCACGATACGTTAGAATTTTATGGAGTTGAATCCAGTGATCTAGAGGGGATTGTGAGCCAACTAAGACTTACAAAAGGAATAGAAGTGGCTATATTTTTATATTCAACGGGCCACTTAGAATATAAAGTAAGCTTAAGATCCAATGGTGTTGTAGATGTAAGTAAAGTAGCATCTATATTAGGTGGCGGTGGCCATATGAAAGCAGCAGGCTGCACTGTGGTTGGTACCATGAAAGATGTTGTTAATAATATAGTGTGTTTAATTGAAAAACAGCTGAGGTAGGAGATAACGGTGATAAGCGGTATAGTTAATGTATATAAGGAAAAAGGATTTACTTCCCACGATGTTGTGGCAAAATTAAGAGGAATCCTCCATCAGAAAAAAATCGGCCATACTGGAACTTTAGATCCAGATGCTGTAGGAGTCTTACCTGTCTGTCTTGGAAGAGCAACAAAGCTATGTGATATGCTTACAGATCAAACCAAGACTTATGAAACTGTTCTGTTACTTGGCCAAGTAACAGATACTCAGGACATCTCTGGTATGATATTAGAGGAATCTAAAGTAACGGTAAATCCCCAAGAAGTAATAGAGGCTATTTTAAAGTATTTAGGCGATTACGATCAGATACCGCCTATGTATTCTGCACTGAAAGTAGGAGGAAAAAAGCTATACCAACTAGCCAGAGAGGGAATTGAAGTTGAAAGAAAGCCTAGGAGAGTGCAAATTTTAGATATCCAGATTTTAAAGATGGACTTGCCTAGGGTAACCATGAGTGTTACTTGTTCTAAAGGAACTTATATTCGGACTCTGTGTCATGATATAGGGGCTGATTTGGGATGCGGTGGCTGCATGGAATCACTCATTAGAACACAAGTTGGAAACTTTTCTATAGAGAACAGTCTTACGTTAAAAGAAATTGAAGAAAAAGTAATCAAGGATACATTTTTAAATGATATCATGTCGATTCCAGATATGTTTACTCATTTGCCAAAAGTTGTTGTAAAACGAAAGTATCATAAACTTATTTACAATGGAAATCCCTTCTATGTAGAACATTGTATAGATGAAACAGAGCATGCATGTCAAGATGGACAAGTAAGAGTGTATGATGAAGATGAGACGTTTATTGGAATTTTCAAAAGAGATGACTCTCTTTATGTGCCAGTTAAAATGTTCTTAGAACCATAGGAGGTATAGTAGGATTACGCGGAGGAAAATATGGAATTGATTCAAAATACAATAGATTTTACCATAAATGAGGATACGGTGATTACACTAGGAAAATTTGATGGTGTACATAGAGGGCATAGAGTTTTAATGGATCGTATTCTTGAGGTAAGTAAAACCGGTCTTGCTACTGTTATTTTTACCTTTAATATGCCACCCAACAACTTTATAAAAAAACAAAGACAGCCAGTTCTTTTAAGTAATAAAGAAAGAAATTTCATGTTGGAAGAACTAGGTATTGATTACCTCATTGAGTGTCCTTTTGTTGAAGAAATTGCCCGTATGGAGCCAGAAGATTTTATAAAAAATATTTTAGTAAAGAGATTAAGAGTAAAACATATTGTAATCGGAAATGATTTTCGCTTTGGGTATAAGAGAAGAGGAGATTACCGAATGCTACAGGCTCTTGCCCAAACTTATGGATATCAAGTAAATGTAATGGAAAAAGCCCAGATGAATGGAAGAGACATTAGTAGCACTTACATTAAGGAAGAAATATTAGTTGGAAATATGGAGTCCGCTATGGAAATGTTAGGTTATCCATACTTTTTAAGAGGTGTGGTAGTCCATGGTAAAAAGATTGGAAGGACCATAGGAATACCGACCATTAATATTTATCCAGAGGATTTAAAGATGCTGCCGCCAAATGGTGTCTATATTACAAAGACCAAAATCCATGGAAAGATTTATCAAGGTGTGACTAACATTGGTCATAATCCAACCATTGAATCGGGAATAAAAAAAGTAGTGGAAACTTATCTTTTTCATTGTGATGAAGACTTATACGGGAAAGAGGCAATCGTATATTTATACCACTATAGACGGCCAGAACTAAAATTTGACTCATTAGAAGCATTGCAAAATAAAATGCAAGAAGATATTACTTTTGGAAAGGAGTATTTTGATGAGTGATTTAATTTGGAGTATCAGTGGTCTATTTTTAGGAATAGGCGTGATTTTTGTTGTACTTGGCTTGGCAAGTCAAAAATTTCTAAAAAAGAAAGAACGCTTTAGTGGGAGTACCACTGGAACTGTCATTGATATTGTCTTAGATGAAGCAGATGAAGATGGGAAGGAAAGAGGAATAAGAGAATATTTTTACCCTGTTTTAGGATATTATGCCAATGGCATTTTACATAAAGTAAGATGCAAACATGGCAGTTACCCTTCTAAATATAAAATAAATGATACCATTAAAATCAAATATGATGAACATGATCCTAGTTGTTTTGTATTAGCAAAAAGCAATCGTATGAACAGGTTCTCTAGGTTATTATATGTTTGTGGTATTGCATCTTGTGTTTTAGCAGATGTGATCTTTATTATCTATTCTAGTCAAAGTTAAGGGGAATAAATAATTGTAGCAGAGGTAGAACATTACTGTTCCGCCTCTGCTACAATTTCCTCTACTACACGAATAAGATCTTG
>DVLR01000140.1 GCA_018715425.1 Candidatus Merdenecus merdavium | reverse complement strand
ATCGGTGAAGACTTAAATGATCCAGTAATCGGAGTTTCTGATTTATTGATTCATTTATCAGCAGATCAAATGCAAAAAAAAGCTTCTGTAGTAATAGAAGGTGAAGATTTAAATGTATTAGTCGGAAGTATTCCATTAGAAGGAGAAGAAAAAGAACCTGTAAAAGCTGGGATCTTAAAGATTTTAAAAGAAAAGTATGAGATGGAAGAAGAAGATTTTTTATCTGCAGAGTTAGAAGTTGTTCCAGCTGGAAAAGCAAGAGACTATGGATTAGATAGAAGTATGGTTATGGGGTATGGACACGATGATAGAATCTGTGCATATCCGTCTTATCAAGCACTATTTAAAGTAGATAGTCCTAAAAAAACAGCAGTTTGCCTTTTAGTTGATAAGGAAGAAGTAGGTAGTATAGGTGCCACTGGTATGCAATCTAAGTTTTTTGAAAATGTGGTTGCGGAGGTCATGAACAGTATGGGAGATTACAGTGAATTAAAACTTCGCAGAGCCTTAACCAATTCTAAGATGTTATCTTCCGATGTAAGCGCAGCTTTTGATCCTAATTATCCAAGTGTGATGGAAAAGAAGAACAGTGCATATCTTGGAAGGGGGCTATGCTTCAATAAGTATACTGGATCCAGAGGAAAATCAGGTTCAAACGATGCAAATGGGGAGTACATAGCACAGTTAAGAAAAATTATGGATGAACAAGATATAAGTTTTCAAACAGCAGAACTCGGTAAAGTAGATCAAGGCGGTGGTGGAACCATTGCTTATATTTTAGCAAACTACAATATGGATGTTATTGATAGTGGAATTGCAGTATTAAATATGCATTCCCCTTGGGAGATAGCAAGTAAAGTAGACCTTTATGAAGCTTACTTGGGATATCAAGGATTTTTAAAGTACCTAGATACTTGTGGTTGTTAAGAGAAAGAATATAGATAAAAGGATATATAAATAAGTCTTTGATTCTCAAAAGAAATCCTGTAAAATTTGGATATCATGGATGGACAGATAGATCATTGTGTAAATACTACAAAAATAGAAGTTCTTTTTAGAGTTTTTATGCATTGATTTGTACAGATAAGATTGCTATGATATAGAAAAAGAAAGAATTTTTCAGGTAAAAAGCCAAAGACGCACCTGATAGAAGTGCGTCTTTGGCTTTTTTTAACAAAGGACAAGGGAAGATAAAGAAAGGAAGTGTATGACTCAATGGAATTAAAAACACCGCTATATGATACCCATATAGCTAGAGGCGGTAAAATCGTACCGTTTGCTGGATATCTTTTACCAGTTCAGTATGAAGATATAAGTAAAGAACATTTAGCAGTGAGAAAACAAGCAGGACTTTTTGATGTATCTCACATGGGGGAAATTATTGTTTCAGGTCCAGATGTTCTTTCTAATCTGAACTATATGTTGACCAATGATTTTACTAACATGGAAGATGGACGTGTAAGATATAGTCCCATGTGTAATGAAGATGGAGGTATCGTAGATGATTTAATCGTCTACCGTCTGAGTCAGGATCGCTACCTTATTGTTGTAAATGCTGCTAACCGTCATAAAGACGTAGAATTTATGAAACAACATTTAAAAGGAGATGTCGTACTTGAAGATGCTTCTGATCATTATGCCCAACTGGCACTTCAAGGACCAAAATCTAAAGAGATCCTTTCTAAACTGGTAGATCCTGCAAGGATTCCAGAAAAATACTATACCTTTATCAATCATGTAAAAGTAGCTGGTATTGATTGTCTCGTATCCCAGACTGGCTATACAGGCGAACATGGTTATGAGTTATATTGCGATCCTAAGGATGCAGTAAGGTTATGGGAGGAAGTGTTAGAAGCTGGAGAAGCAGAAGGATTGATTCCTTGTGGACTAGGAGCTAGAGATACCCTTCGTTTAGAGGCTGCTATGCCTCTTTATGGACATGAGATGACAGATCATATTAGCCCTCTGGAGGTAGGTCTTGGTTTTGCAGTAAAAATGCAGAAAGAAGATTTTGTGGGAAAGGCTGGAATCGAAAAAAGAGGGGAACCCAAAGTAAAGCGAGTAGGGTTTAAAGTAACAGGAAGAGGTATTGTAAGAGAAGAAAACCCTGTTTACATAGGGGATATTCAGATCGGCGTAACAACCTCTGGTACTCACTGTCCCTATTTAGGTGGGGCATACGCCATGGGAATGGTAGAGGTTGAACATGCTGTTGTTGGCACCGAAGTAGAAATTGAAGTGCGAAAGAGAAAGATTAAATGTGAAATCATTCCACTTCCGTTTTATAAAAAAGCATAACATTTTAAAGAAAGGAAAGTATAAATCTTAGTATCTAAAGATATTATACCAGGAGCAAATACTATGAATAATCCAGAACATTTAAAATATTCAAAATCACATGAGTGGGTAGAATTTTTGGATGAAACCACTGCAAGAGTAGGTATTACAGATTTTGCACAGAATTCTTTAGGCGGACTTGTATTTGTAAATTTGCCAGAAGAAGAGGATGATATTACGGCAGGAGAAAGCCTTGGAGATGTGGAAAGTGTAAAAGCAGTTTCTGATATTATATCTCCAATCAGTGGTAAAGTGGCAAAAATCAATGAAGATCTTTTAGATGAGCCAGAAAAAATCAATGAAGATCCTTATGGAGCATGGTTTGTAGAGGTATCTGAAATCAGTGAAATCGATGAATTATTAGACGCAAAAGAATACGAGGCATTTTGTAAAGAGGAGGAATAACACATGGGTGACTATTTACCTTCAACCAAAGAGCAACAACAGGAAATGTTGGAAGCCATTGGTTTAAAGAGTTTAGAAGATCTATATGCTTATATTCCTAAGGATTTAATCCTTAAAGATGGCCCCAACATTCCAGATGGAAAATCTGAAATAGAAGTTAGAAGAATGATGACGGAAATGGCATCTAAAAACAAAGTTTTTTCAAGCATCTTTAGAGGGGCAGGAGCTTATCATCACTATATACCAGCAGAGGTCTCTGCTGTGGTATCAAAGGAGACTTTTGTTACATCCTATACTCCCTATCAGCCTGAAATGTCACAAGGTATTTTACAATCCATCTTTGAGTATCAGACTATGATTTGTGAACTAACGGGAATGGATGTTTCCAATGCATCTGTTTACGATGGAGCAAATGCAGCGGCAGAGGCTGTAGCAATGTGCAAGGATCGTAAACGAACAAAAACATTAGTATCAGGTGCTTCGAACCCTGATGTTATCGATGCTATTAAAACCTATTGTTGGGCTGCTGATACAGAAATGGAAATGATTCCAGTAAAAGATGGAGTTACGGATTTGGATGTATTAAAAGAGAAGATGGATTCTTCTGTGGCATCCGTATATATAGCATATCCTAATTACTTTGGAATTTTAGAAGATGCGCAGAAAATAGGTGAGATTGCACATGAAGGTGGTGCTAAATATATTATGGGTGTGAATCCCATTGCATCAGCAATCATAAAAACGGCTGGTGAATGTGGCGCTGATATTGCAGTAGGTGAAGGACAACCACTAGGAATGGGAATGGGATATGGAGGTCCATATTTAGGATTTATGGCATCCACGACTGCAATGTTAAGAAAGCTGCCTGGACGTATTGCAGGAGAAACAACAGATGATGAAGGAAGGCGTGCATTCGTGCTTACTCTTCAGGCTCGCGAACAGCATATACGTCGCGAAAAAGCCTCTTCCAATGTTTGCTCTAATCAAGCCTTATGTGCTATGACTGCAGCTGTCTATATGGCAACCATGGGGCCTGAAGGAATGAAACAAGTAGCTACTCAGAGTACCTCCAAAGCCCATTATCTGGCATCTAAGTTAGATAAAATCGGTTTCAAACGAGTACATCAAGGGGAGTTCTTTCACGAGTTTGTAACGAGTTGCCCAGGAGATTGCCAAGAGATTTTAAGATACTTAGAAGATCATGGGGTACTTGGTGGGTTACCAGTAGAGGAAGGTATTTTGTGGTGCACCACAGAAATGAATACCAAAGCCGATATGGATCATTTAGTTGCATTAATCGGGGAGGTGTGCCAATCATGAAATTATTATTCGAAAAAAGTGTTCCTGGAAGAAGATGTACGATGTTACCTGAATGTGACGTACCAGTGGTGACACCTTCAGAACATCACACAAGAAACATAGAGCTAAGGTTGCCAGAACTTGCAGAAACAGATATTGCTAGGCATTATTCTGCTTTAGAAAGAAGAGCGCATGGGGTGAATAATGGGTTTTATCCACTGGGTTCTTGCACCATGAAATACAATCCTAGAATCAATGAAGCAGTGGCATCGTTGCCAGGGTTTTCACAGATCCATCCCTTACAGCCTGATAATACAGCTCAGGGAAGTCTTGAAGTGATGTATTTAGCAAATCAATATTTAGGAGAGCTGACTGGTATGGATGAAATGTCTTTTCAACCAGCAGCTGGAGCTCATGGAGAATTAACTTGTATTATGTTGTTTAAGAGATATCATGAAGCCATGGGACATACAGAGCGTAAAAAGATCATTATTCCAGACTCTGCTCATGGAACGAATCCAGCAACAGCAGTGATGTGTGGGATGAAAGTAATCAATATTCCTTCTGGAGAAGATGGCTGTGTTGATTTAGATAAGCTTAGATCAGTGGTTGGAGAGGATACAGCTGGTCTGATGTTAACCAATCCAAATACACTAGGTATCTTTGAAAAAGATATTTTAGAAATTACTAAGATCGTGCACGATGCTGGAGGTTTAGTATTTTATGATGGAGCTAATTTAAATCCTATTATGGGAGTTATAAGGCCAGGAGATATGGGATTTGACTGTGTTCACTTAAACTTACATAAGACATTTTCAACGCCTCATGGTGGTGGTGGCCCAGGATCTGGAGCCATTGGGTGTAAAAAGTTCTTAACTCCATATTTACCAAAGCCAAGGATTAAAGAAAAGGATGGTATTTATAGCAGAGACTTCCATGGCCCACAAAGTATTGGAAAAGTAAAATCTTTCTACGGAAACTTTTTAATTACGTTAAGGGCTTTGACTTATGTTGTAACGTTAGGTAGAGAAGGGATTACTCAATCTGCCAAGAATGCAGTTTTAAATGCAAACTATATGATGAAACGTCTAGGTGAGTGTTATGAAATTATTAATAAAGGGATCTGTATGCATGAATTTGTTATCACTATGGAAAAAGAGGCCAAGGAATATGGTGTAACGGCTATGGATATTGCAAAAGCTCTTATTGATAGGGGCATTCATCCACCAACCATGTATTTCCCTCTTATTGTGCAGGAGGCATTAATGGTTGAACCTACAGAAACAGAAGGTAAAGAAACGCTAGATGAAGCGGCAGATATCCTGATTGAAATCTATAAAAAGGGTATCGCTCATCCAGAAGAGATTCATGGGTTGCCAAAGACAACGCCTATTGGTAGGCCTGACGAGCTTAAGGCAGCAAGGCACCCAATCCTTAGATATGTAAGGGAATAAGAATAGAAAGAAGATGTCTCCTTTGCCTTAGCTTAGGAGACGTTAAGGAGAGTTTTACATGCATGATAATTATGATTTAGTGGTCATAGGATCGGGACCAGGAGGATATGTAGCAGCAATAAAAGCGGCTCAATCTGGACTTAAAGTAGCCATCATTGAGGAGAAAGAGATCGGTGGAACCTGCTTGAATCGCGGATGCGTGCCTACAAAAGCATTGATGCATACAACTCACCTATACAAAGAAATGTCTATGTGTGAAAAATTGGGGATTTTTACAGACAACATTTCTATTGATGTGGAGAAGATGTATGCAAGAAAAGATGAGGTAGTAACACAGCTGCGTTCTGGTGTTGAATTTTTGATAAAGAGTAATAAGATTGAGATCATCCAAGGGAAGGGGCAGATCACAGGAAGACATAGGGTCACAGTGAAAACCCAAGAAGGAGATAGGGATTTAGAGTCAGAGTATATCTTAATTGCTACGGGTTCTGTACCAACGGTATTGCCGATTCCAGGGCATGATTTGCCAGGTATCATAACTAGCGATGAGATCATGAAGCAAAAGGGAAAAAAATATGAAAGTATAATCGTTATTGGCGGGGGTGTGATCGGAGTAGAATTTGCAACCATATTTAGTTCTATGGGTACAAAGGTTACGGTAATTGAAGCCATGGATAGGATTTTACCAACTATGGATAAAGAGATTGCCCAGAATTTAAATATGATTTTGAAAAAACGCGGAGTGTCTATAAACTCAAGATCTATGGTG